>DASSSG010000763.1:0-9583 GCA_035708545.1 Bryobacteraceae bacterium
GATATTCCGATCAATACTCGGCAACAACTAGTCATACAGGCCGGCCCGCGACTCGGCACTCCTGAGCCGGTCAACATCGCTGCAGCGCAACCGGCTATCTTTACGAATGGCAGCGGCTCCGAGGGGATGATCTTCAGAATCAGGGATGGAGTAGCCGACCCGGTCACGGTCGCCAACCCTGCCTCCGAAGGCGACACGATTCTGATCCACAGCTCGGGCCTCGGAGGGGTGACGGGCACTGTACAAGCCGGCCAGGCGCCGCCCGCGCCGGCCCCAGCTACCGTCAATCCGGTTTCCGTCAGCCTGGGCGGCATCTCGGTGCCCGCCGATTTCGCCGGACTGTCGCCTGATACGCCGGGCGTTTACCACGTCCGGGCTGCAGTTCCGGCAGGAGTTCAGAAGGGCGACGCGGTTCCGGTAGTTCTCACGACAGCCGGCCAAACCAGCCCCGCAGTCACGATGGCGATCCGCTGATCGAGTGGTTATCGATTTAGCTTCGCGCGGATGCGCTTGCGCGCGGCCCGGTCTGGCGCATTCTGTAGCGCGGCTTCGTAGGCTGCTTTTGCCTCGGCGGCGTGCTTCATCGTTGTATGGACGTCGCCCAGGCGTTCAAGGATCGCCGGGTTTGTGGCATCCGATTTCGCGGCCGTCGCAAGTTGTTCGAGCGCTCCGGCGTGATCGCCTGACCCGGAAAGCAGATCGGCAAGAGCGATTCGAGCGGCGAGGTATTCTGGCCGCGCCGTGAGCACCTCGCGATATTCCTGAATCGCGGCTGCAGTCTCTCCGCGCGCTGCCAGCAGCTCGGCAAGTGAGATGCGCGACGCAATGAACGTGGGGGCACGGCGAAGATTCTCTCTCCACAATTCAGCAGCTTCGTTCTGGCGATCCCTCTGTCGCGCCAGCAACAGCGCGAGATTATGACGGGCGGCGAGCAACTGCGGATTCTTGTCCAGCGCCAGCTTGTACAGCTTCTCGGCCTCCGCTGCCTTTCCCTGGACGGCCTTCAGGGAGCCGAGCGCGTTGTAAGGTTCAGCGGCATCCGGCGACAGCGCGCTTGCCCGGCGATAGAACATCTCTGCCTCCTTCCGGCGGTTTAGGCGCTGGTAGACCAGACCGAGATTGTACGGAAGGTAGCTGAACTGCGGTGTCAGCCGCATCGCTTGTTCATAAGCACGGATGCTCGCCCGATAGTTCCCCGTTTCGCTGTAAGCCAGAGCAAGGTTATGCAGCGGATACGACCACAGCGGTGCGAGTCGCGATGCATCCTGGAACGCGGGAATGGCTCTCGCGTAATCGGCCTGCTCGAGGTATGCGATGCCCAGGGCGTTGTACGAATATGCGCCGGCCGGATCAATTCGCACCGCGCGTTCCAGCAAATCGGCCGCCTGCGGATACTGCTTGTCGAACACCAGCGCCCGTCCCCGGAAGAACGCCTCACGACCGGCGAGGAACAGCGACTCGGGAGTGAGCTGCATCGCCGCGGAGACGTATTTCGCGCCGGAGGCGAACTCGGATTGAGTCTGCGGTATCTGGTCACCCGTAAGATATCGGAGCAGAACCTGCTGCGCCGCATTCTCGAGCGCTATTCGAAGCTCGTTCTGCCGATGCAGATACTGCGCGGGCGTCAACCGGCCCTCCAGCGACCGGAGAATCGCAAATGCGTTGTCCGGCTGATCGGGCAAGAGCCGGTTTGAGGCAATCGCTGCGAGAAACCGATCAATATCACGCTGCGTGTCGGCTGAAACGGCACTGGCAGGCTGCTGTGCGGCAAGCAGCACCGGTTCGCCGTTGCGATAATCCCAGAGCTTGCGCCAGTGCGACAGTTCGAGACCGGGCTGACGGACGTCGGCAAGCGGTACGGTGTTATCCATGTTGCCAAAATCTCGCGGGTGCTGCTTGTCGTTGGTACCGGCGGCTACCTTCTCTGCGACATAACCTATTATTTCGTTCACGTTGACGATGCTATCTTTGTTCTTATCTGCATCGCCGTTCAGGCCCTTCAGAAGGAAGTAGCTGAAAGCTCCGTGTCCCCCGCCAAACTGGGGGCCTTCATAGGACAGCTCTTTCGGTCGGCTTGCCATGAATCCGAAGATCTCGCCGTCCGCCTCGCCCAGCCGTTCTACGGCGGAATTGATTGTGGTGCTCCTGATTGAGCCGATGCTTCCGGCCCTGCAAACATCTACGAACAACGCAACTCGGCCGACCTTCGAGAGTTCCTGCTGCACCAGAGCCTGTACCTCAGCCATTGGCAGCGCCGTAGTCGTGAGGTCCTGCGGATCGCTGTCATATGTGAGAACGAACGCACCCCTGTTGCCCGGGATTTCCACCGTACCGTGTCCGGCAATCATGATGAAAATCGTGTCTTTCTTGCCGGCGCGACCTTTTAAGAACGTCTGAAAGGCGTTTCGCAGTGCCGCAGTGGTCGCCTTCTCATCAGTGAAGGTGAGCAGATTCTCTGCCGGCAGGGCGCCGCCGCGCGGGCTGCGGAAGTGTTTTTCAAAAGCAAGCGCATCGGCAGCCGAATACTGTAACCAGAGATCCTGCGGAAGCTTCTGGTATTTTGAAATCCCGACCAGCAGAGCGAATACCTTGCCGCCAGGCGGTGTTTCCACGACAGCCGCGCGGGCGGCTAGTGCCTCCTCAATTTCGAATATCTTTCCTTTAATCCATACAGCGTCGTTCCATACGCCGCCCACGCTCCGGTAATCTGCGAGTGCGTTTGCAAGGAGATCGTGTTTCTCAAAGATCGCGGCGCGCGCGACGAGCGCACTCGTATCTGCCGGATTCGCCGCCAGCGCGTTCTGGATCGCTGACAGCTCCGCCACCACGGCCGGTGCGAGCTTGTCGATCGGTATGGGCGGCGGCAGCTCCGGTTTCGTCAACCCGCGTGTCATGCTCACGCCGTAATGCTGCTGGCTCGCAGCCGCTATTCGGACGGTCTGAGGCAGAAAGCACGATCCGGCGGGCTTTTGATCGCCGAGTTTTCCGGAAACAACTTTGACCTGTTTCTGCTCGAGTCGCACCTCCACAGCAGGATCGAGCGTCTGGATTATCTTGCCAGGACAGTACAGGAGTGTAGCCGGGGAAGTGGAACTGCGAAATCCGTCGCCGGCAAAGAGCAGGTCACCCGCCTTAGCGGCCAGCGGTGTCGCCGTATTCATCCGGACGACCATGCCTCCGCCCGGTGATAAGACCAGCCCAACCGGCTCCTCGCGAGCTGCGTTGGCCAGTGCGAAGGAGCTGGTAACCAGCAAAAAACGGGCAAGATGTTTCAGGATGACTCCGCGCCGGCGGCGGCCGAGGCGTGAGGCATGACCGCGCCGGCCGTATATATGCTGAACGTTGCAGTCTTTCCTCGCACAGGTACGGAACCCAGACATACAGTCGCGATCTCTCCGTTCAGCAGATCCCGAGTGGCTTGGCTCATTAGCAGCGTTGTCTTGTGCTCTTTGTTAAGGCCCTCCAGCCGAGATGCGATATTTACCGTGTCGCCGAGCGCGGTGTGTTCCATTTTGTCCTGGGAACCGATACATCCCACGACGGCGGGTCCACTGTGGATACCCGCGCCCGTCTGCAGTTCGCCATGGATGCTCACGATCTCAACAGCGCAGCGGACCGCCCGCTGAGCGTGATTGCCCGAGGTGTTCGCATCGGCTTCCGAGAACACGGCAAGAATGCCGTCACCGAGGTACTTGTTCACAGAGCCGCCGTGCTTTACGATGATTGCGGCCATCTGCTTGAAGTACTGGTTCAGAAACTCCACAATTGCGGCGGCATCTTTGCCATCGCAGAATGCAGTAAAACCGCGAAGATCTGTGAACAGGATCGTCAGCATTTCCCGCTTTGCTGTCAACCCGATTTGCTGATCGTCCGCCAGCGCTTTCGCCACACGATCTCCGACGAACAGCGACACCGCCGAACGAAACAGGGCGGTGCGTTCCTCAGCAGTCGAGAAGCGGTATACGAGCCCGCCAAGTATGCAAAGCAGCGTCACCAGCAGTAGTTCGGAAGTTGAAAGCAGCACGCCATAGCGAAACAAAATGTGCGTCCCGATCGCCGCGATCGCTACGATAACGGCGAGTGATGCGGCTGCGGCGGCCGGACTGAGGAACACGACGATCGCCACTGCGGCAGCCGCCGTCGCCAGCATTGCCGGGATCCGTGCGACGTCGGGCGCCGGGATGAGATAGTTTCGCTGCAGCAGAGTGGCCAGAGTACTGGCGTGGATCTCGACTCCGGCGGTTGTCCACCTGGGGCCGCTGAAAAGCGTGAAAAACGGCGTGGCATACCGGTCCTCGATATTATCCGGACCAAGCAGTACCGCTTTGCCGTTCACCCACTGTCGCAACTGCGCTTTGCGGCCTTCGCGCGCGGCTGCGACGAAGTCCGCGAGCGAGATGCGGGGAAATGTGCCCGGCGGTCCCGCGAAGTTGATCGGCAACATGCCATGCACGTCTGTCGGAATGCTGTGCCCGGCGAGCGTGAGAACGCCGCCTCTGAACTCCGCTTCCGTGCCAAGATATTTCTCCGCGATGTGAAGAGCGAAACTGCGTGCGAGCGGGCGATCTCCGTCGCCGCGCTTTTCAATGAGTTCCTGTCGCCGGACGAAATCGTCTGAATCGGCAGTCAGGTTTGCATATGCCGACAGTCCGAGAGCGGATGCGACGATATTGACCGGGATCGGCCAGTCCTTCTGCTTGGCCATCATAGCGGGCACGTAGCCACAGACGACCGGCATAACCGGCGCCGCCGTGCTGACGGCTTCAGCGAGTATCGAATCATTGTCGGGCTCCCATTTCGTGACTGGGATGCCGAAAGCCACGTCCAGGCCGAATACGCGAGCACCCGCCTCGGCGGCGGCCCGGATCGCCTCAGCGTAATAGCGGTGCCAGAAAAGCTGAAGCTCGGGAAACGTATTCAGTGTTTTTTCATCAATCGCGATGATGACGATGTCGGACGTGGGCATCTCGCCGCGAATCGCGAAGTGCGTGTCGAGAGCTTTGAGATGGATTTGCTGAATGAAGCGAATCTCTCCGGTCAGATGGGCACACAACACGCCAGCCACTGCAATGGCAGCCAGGGTCGCCCAGCGTCTGATCCGGCGCCGCATGGTATTGTTGCATCGTACTACGCCGATGCCGGGGTGCGATCTTCATGGCGCAGGCCGCCTGACGGGCCTCCTGTTTTTGGCTGCACTTCTCGGGACGCTGGCCGTCGCACAAACTACCCAGGGAATCATCTCCGGCCGGGTAGTGAACTCACAGACAGGACGGCCGATTCCGAAAGCACTGGTTCGGTATGCGAACGCCGCCACAGGCGCAAGTGGGACCGGCGCCACTGACGAAGCAGGTTACTTCTGCTTGCCGCTGTTGTCGCCGGGTTCATACAGCATCCACGTGGACGCGGAGAGCTACCAGTCCCAGGGAGCGGCCGATCTGCGGCTGGACGTCGCAGGTGCGCTCGACATTGATTTTCGCCTTCGCCCCCTGAACGACATCTGGGAGCGCGGCGAGTACCGAAGCATCTTCCTGCCCGGCTCGAAGACAATCCTCACGTTTTACGGGCCGGACGTAGATACCAGCCGTTCAACAGCCGTTGAGGTCCCGAGAGCGAGCAGTGCTCGGCTCGAGTCGACAATGTCAGAGGTCATCCTTCCGGGACAGCTCGCGATGCTGCCGCTGGCCGGCCGCGATGTGTATACGTTGCTCGTTACGCAGCCGGCAGTCACGGCCGACACGACGACCGCGCGTGGCCTCGGGCTGTCGGTAAGCGGGCAGCGGCCCTCCTCATCGAACTTCCTGCTCGATGGGCTCGAGAATAACAACCATCTCGTCACTGGTCCTCTGACCGCCATCGCCCCCGAAGCCATTCAGGAATATCGAATCTCCACGAACAACTACTCCGCGCAGTACGGTCGCACTTCCGGCTTCGTCGCTAATGCCATTACTCGCGCAGGCACAAGCGAATGGCACGGAATCGCATATGCATATCTGAAAAACGAAGTTTTGAATGCTAACACGTTTCAGCGCAACCTCGGAGGTTTGCCGCGAGCAGCTGCGAAGGAGCTGGAACCCGGGTACCAGGTGGGCGGACCGCTTGTGTGGAGAGAGCGGCTGTTTGTTTCCAGCGCGTTCGAGCGCCTTCGCAGCCGGACCATTCAGTCGCCTGTAGCCCTGCAGTTTCCTACCCTCGATATGCTTGCGTTCACCGATCCCGGCGGCCTTGCTTATAAACTGCTCTCCGCCTATCCGCCGCCACAGCTCCGTGACGGCGGACGCCTCACGGCGTCTCGGACACTGGTTCCTCCGCTGTCGGTCGACAGATCGCTCGCCCTTGAGCGGCTCGATTATCGCTCGCCTGCGGGCGCGCATCGTATCACAGGGCGCGTGGCGCTCGCGCGATTATCGCGTCCAGACTTCATCTGGAGCCCGTACTCGGACTTTACCTCGGGTATGAAGCATAATTCCGTGTCTGCGGGTGTCGATTACGTGCAATCGTGGAGCGCCGCATTCGCTCACGAAGCGAAGATCGGATATCAGGTCGAAGAGCTCAGGTGGGATCGTGCTCATCCCGAGATACCGACGCTGGTCTCTTTGGACGCTACTATGCTGCCGGGAAGTCCCGTTTTCTATGCATACCGCAACCGTAACCGCGGATGGGAGGTCAGCGACAATCTCATCTGGACGCGCGGACGCCATATTCTGACGGCGGGCGGCGGTTTGTTTATTCGGGCGACGGACGGATATATGTCACCCGGCCGGGACGGACAGTATCTGTTCCGCTCGGCATTGTTCTTCGCAATCGACCAGCCTTCTCGATTCTCGGCTGCTGTCGACAGAACGGCGCTGCCGGAAGTGCGGCTACCCGACTTCAATCGCCGTTACCGTTCCCGGTCATCATTCGCTTTCGCACAAGACACATTCCATGTGCTTGCCCGCCTTACTCTGAATTACGGCATTCGACTCGAGAGGTATGGCTCGCCGCGCAATGTCGGCACAACCAAAGATGCGCTCGTGACATTTGGGAGCAGACAGAGCTTCGCGGAGCATCTCGCAGCAGCAGGGCTGTCCCAGGACAGCTCTGATGAAAGGCTGTTTGGTCCTGACACGAACAACGTCGCGGTGCGGTTTGGTTTCTCGTGGGATGCCTCGCGCGACGGACGAACCGTCGTACGAGGTGCGTATGGGACATTTTTCGATCGTGCTTTCGACAATCTATGGCAGAATCTGCGCCTGAATAATCTGATTCTTCCGACGATCGAGATCACCGAGGTGCAGCCGAATTACCTCGCCCCCGTCGCGTCTGTACTCTCGCGCTATACAGGCCCTCTCGCGGCCGATTTTCCGAGTCTCACTCTGATCGATCCAGGACTGAGAACGCCGTACTCGCACAGCTATTTCGCCGGCGTACAGCGCACCGTCACCGAACGTTTTGTTGTCGAGGCGAACGGGCTCGGTGCACTCGGACGGCGGCTGGTAACCACAGATGTAGTGAATCGGCCATTCCGGGGTTTTACGGGCAGCGGGCGCCTGAACCCTGAATTACCGGACGTGCTTTATCGTGCCGGACAGGGTCTGTCAAGCTATTACGGGCTCGCACTGATTGGACGCTATCGAGGCAGCCGGGCGCAGGTGCAGGCGGCGTATACCCTGAGCCATGCAATAGATCTGCAAAGCGATCCACTGGAAGGCGAGTTCTTTGATCTCAGCTTCACCCGCGTGACGTCCGGCACTGGTCGAACCGGATCGTCCTTCGCTCGTGAGTCAGACGCGAGCGCCGATCGCGGAAACTCAGATTTTGATCAACGACACAATGTTGTACTCATGTCGTGGTTCGAGCTTCCGGCGCCTGCTCATCGCACGCACTGGACGTTACCACTCCGCAACTGGCAACTCGGCCTGCTGGCGGCATTCCGTTCCGGTTTTCCGTACACGGTCCATGCGCCCTCTGCTGCCTCCAGTGGGACGGGTCAGATTCTTAACAACCGCGCGGATGTACTCGATCCCGACCGGGCCGTACTTGAATCTCCTGTTCCGGTAACCGGCGGTCAACGGCTCCTGGATCGCGCGGCATTCGGACAACCAGGTGCCGGGCAGCTCGGTAACTCGGGTCGCAATGCATTCCGCGGCCCGGGCCTCTACAATCTCGATGTGTCGATCGGCCGGAGCTTCGGGTTGCCGCCGCTTGGAGATTCGGGCATGCTGAACGTGCGAGCAGACGTGTTCAACCTGCTGAATCACGCAAACCTGAATAACCCCGATTCGCTGATTTCTTCGCCTGCGTTTGGTGTTGCTTATTACGGGCGTCTCGGGCGCGAATCGACGTTCCCGGCATTCGCGCCGCTGAATGAGGGCGCACGAACTGTCCAGCTAAGCCTCCGGATTCAGTTCTAACGCGGGTGCCGGCGCGGGCTTAGCTCCGGCGAGCACCGTCAGATCAGAGTGACACAAACGATAACAACGTTCAGCGTCTCTGGTAATGAAGAGACCGGGCTTATGAAGAGATCAAAGCATATTTGAACTTCGACGGGAACTGCGGCGACGTGATGACCTTTTGTTTCGCGTTGTCTCCATCCGGAACTGCAGTCGTCCGGTATGGCCCGAATACTCCGTCCGCGAAGACGAGCAAAGAACCGCACTGCTGGAGGACGACCCTGGTGCGCAGCCCTGTCCCGGATTCCACCACGCCGGACATGCCAGAAGAACTCACTTTCGAACAACTCCTTCTCCGTCAGCCAAACCCGTGCGAACTGAAACACTGCCACACCAAGCCGGTCACGCACAACACTCACGATCGGCTCGGCGGTGGCCCTCATCCGCTCGGCGATAGCACCCGCCAAAGTCCTGCGGCCCAGAACCTGAAAGTCCCTGCACGGCTGCCGATACGAAGCCGCACAATCGAGCGTGCTTCCTCCAACGCTGTGCACTTCTTAACGAGAATGCCATCCCGATTCTCCTGTCGCTCTTGGCGAGACAATCGCGGGACGCGCGTATCATGGCCTGAAATCGATGTTCTTTATCGCGACTGAGGTGAGAGATCAGCCAGGCTCACGCGGCTTTCCAGTCGCGTTTCAGAGTGATCATCACGCCGAGTGGTTCTGTCACCTCATGTTCCTGCAGACCTCCGAAGAAACGCATCTCTACAACCCGAGCGGCCCTTGCATCTATCGCAGCAAGTTCAGATCTCAGTCCGTTCCCGCAATAACGACTTTTCTCAGACAGCATTTGAAAGGCAAGAGCTGCGTCGAGTTGGCGGCGGGCACCAGCCCCAGCGCGGCGTCTGATGTGAACTTCCGAGGTGCAATACAGCCGCAAGAAAGCAGAGCTTGGCCTTTAAGCCACTTCTCGCCGCGACATGAGTCTCCTGAAACGAAGGAGGTCGATTCTGACACGCAGACGTTCCAGTCTGCGTGTCAATCGCCAGAGTTCAGCAAATCATCGGGAATCAATTGGCCGGGAGGCAGGGACTCGAACCCCGATACGCAGATCCAGAGTCTGTCTCGGAAGAAAACAAACAGGATCAACAACCTGGATCGGCAAGACGCGGAAAAGGTCGGCAACACTCGTAACGCAGGCGCAAGAAG
>DASSSG010000764.1:0-10384 GCA_035708545.1 Bryobacteraceae bacterium
AACAGCCGTGGGCGGGTCTCCATTCGCCCACGGCTGCCGTACTGCGTCCGGTTGATATCTTAGAAAGCGAAGCTGGAATGAATCCCGGCGCCCTGCAGCGCGACGTTCATTTTCTCGAGGGCCGATTTGTGAATCTGTGACACGCGGCTCTCGTTGATGCCCAGTACGCCGCCGATTTCCTTCATGGTCATCTCGTTCGTGTAATACAGCACCACGACCTTCTTGTAGCGCTCTGGCAGGGTGTTCATTGCCACGTCGAGCACGCTGCGGAGCTGCTCGCGCGCGCACATGTTGTCCGGCTGCATCTCCGGATCGCTCGGGAAATCCGGCGCCGGCAGATCGTCGTTATCGCTGGACCGGGTGCTCGCCGATACCAGTCCGGCCGTCCGCATGTCGATCATCATCTGCCGCCAGCGGTCGGTATCAACGCCGAGGTGCTGTGCGATCTCGGCTTCGGTCGGGGTACGCTGCAGCTCGGCCGCCAGCTCCCGGGTCGCGGCTTCGAGCTGTTTGTGACGACGGCGGAGGTCGCGGGACGCCCAGTCGAGCTGCCGCAGGCTGTCGAGAATCGCGCCGCGGATCCGGTGCTTGGCATAGCTCGAAAAAGCAACCTGCTTATCGGGGTCGTATTTCGATGCGGCGTCGAACAGACCCAGGATTCCGGCGTGGATCAGATCGTCGAGGTCAACATGCACGGGCAGATTCTCATGCACCCGGACCGCAATCGCTTTCACAAGCGGGAGGTGCTCGAGAACGATACGGTCGCGGCGCGCATTCTTTGCCGCCGCTGCTTGCGCGGATACAGTCTTCGCCTGCAAAGCCCGGTCCATCCCCTTCCTGCCGGGCTTACCGTGCACCGGCTTGTTCGGTTCAGTGGCAGGAATGCAGTCGCCAGACCACTTCGCGGCGACCTTCGAATTCGACCAGCACGCGGCAGCGGATGCCATGACTATCTCCCGTTCACACAAGAACTTAGCGGCTGGGTTGCCGGAGGGGCGCAATGCGCAAAAATCCCCTCGACCGCTTCGCACCGCGTTTCGAAGCGGGTCAGATAACCGTCGGTGTTCCGTCTTGAAATGCCCTCCGGATGCCCGACCTAACCCTTACATCGGGATTAAATCACCGGCGTGGGCAAATGTACCTTCGCAGGAGACCTTAAGGTAGCGACCGTACGTTACCTTAGCCAAACTGTCTTTGGGGAGGGGAGCCACCCCCTAATGGTTGGCGTCGGAAACGCTGGCGATCCACGTCTTTACCGCAAGTGCTGCCAGCAGTATCCAAATGGCTATGCGCAGCTTCCCGTCGAGCGTAGTCCCAGCCACAAAGGCTATGACGGCGTATGCAGCGAGTGCGAGGGTAAGTTTGCGCTGGGTACCACGCGCATCGCTGCTGGCACGCTTCTCATTCATCGCGCAATGTTATGTAAATCTGCGCGACGATCCAGCCCAATATCGAAAGCTGCTGGCACGCTTCTCATTCATCGCGCAATGTTATAGCTGAACGTCATTTGCAGTCGTATCTGGCTGCCCCTGAATTCGGCCGGCAAGGGCGGAAACGGCACCGATGCGCTTACTCCCGCGATGGCCGCTCGGTCCAGTGCGTCAGTTCCCGATTGCAGCCCGAAAACGATCTTTTGAACCGATCCGTCGCGGCCGATCGCAAACTGCACAATGACGCGGCCTTGCTGGCCGAGGCGCGCGCTCTCGGGAATCACCGCGTACCAGTTTCGCCGCACCGCCGATAACACGCGCAGTAAGTACGGCCGCATGTCCGCGCCCTGCGGATCGCTGAGCAGTTCCAGGCTGCTGCCAATCCGCCCTCCATTCGGCGCTGGCTGCAGGCCCCCGCTGGGGCTGCTGAAACCCTCGTCATCGCCCACAATGATTCCACCGCCACCCCGTGCTGCCTGCCGGATCGCTTCATTCACCCCGGATTGCGGCTTCGGAACCTGGACAATGCCTCGCTGGCTGCTCGCTCCGGTTGCTGTCCCGGGCGTTTCGAGCGTGAGCTTCGGACGTTCCTGGGTTTCGATCCGTGGCGGCGGCAGCGACGGCGTTGGCACTCCCAGCCCCTGCGGCGGCGCCTGGATACCGCGTGCCAAATCGATTGGCGGCGCGTCCGCCAGTCCGGGGGAGGGCACGGCCGGTCGCGGCCGATCCGGCATCCTGAACTTGCGAGGCGTCAGTGCCGGACTCGGCGCGGCACCAGGCGAGGGTACCCTCGGCTCGGCTTCCGTCCGCGGCCGAATACTGTCCACGTTGAATTCCCGGCTCAGCGGTCCGCGGTTCGGATCGCGCTGCGTCAGTTGCTGAGGAGGCGCCACCAGCGGCGTGACGTGCCCGCGAAATGCAGCCTGAGCCTCCGGGATCGAGGTCAGCCCTGGTGCCGCTGCAAGGAAGGCTGCAATCAGTACCACGTGGGCCGCCAGCGACGCCCCACCCGCACGCAGGACACCTCGCTTGTCCGGTCTGGTTTCAAGCGTGAGGAAGTTCGGGATTTCGTAGGTCACGCGGGCGGGTGCCGCCTCGCCAGGACGATAACGTGCTTGCGACAATCCGGACGTGCTCTTCAATGTTATCAAGTATGGCCAGCGACACCTCCAGCGCGCGGGTGCCGTCATCTCCTCCGACGCGCGGCGGTCGCCGTGTGCGTACGCAGTCAATGAACGCCGCGAGCTCTGATCGCAGCGGCTCCATCTTCGGCGGTGTGAACATCTCGAAATCGATCTGTTTGTCCGGAACCTCGCCCGAGACGCTGAACACCGCTGCTTCCTGTTTCTGGTAGTCGACAGAGATGTACTGGCTCGGCTGGAACAGCCGGAGTTTGCGGACGCGCTCCGTGGAAACACGGCTGGCGGTGAAGTTCGCAATGCAGCCGTTCGCGAACGCGAGCCGCACATTCGCGATATCGACCCTGTCCGTCAGAATCGCGAGCCCGGCCGCACGAATCTCCGTCGGCATCGCGCGTGTCATCGACAGCACGATGTCGAGGTCGTGAATCATCAGATCCAGCACGACATCGACATCGAGGCTGCGCGCGCTGAACACATTGAGGCGGTGCACTTCGAAAAACAACGGCACCGTGACAGCTCGCGCGAGCGCTTCCACGGCAGGATTGAACCGCTCGAGGTGGCCAACCTGCAGCACCCGTCGCCGTCGCGCTGCGGCTTCTGACATCCGGCGCGCCGCCGCCAGATCGTGCGCGATGGGCTTTTCGACCAGCACGTCGAGGCCCGCCTCCAGCAGCGGCAGCGTCGCTGCTGCATGCGCCGTGGTGGGCACGGCGACGATCGCCGCATCCGCGGCTCCCGTAACTTCACGCAGCACCGGACAGCCGAATTCCGCCGCCGC
The DNA here is from genome assembly GCA_035708545.1 of Bryobacteraceae bacterium. GTDB lineage: Bacteria > Acidobacteriota > Terriglobia > Bryobacterales > Bryobacteraceae > DASSSG01. Next base: position 3,351 of record DASSSG010000764.1, read on the forward strand.
CGCTTCCGCGCGCGCCGGGTCTGTGTCTGTGACTCCCGCGACTACGACGCCGTCCAGTTGCCGGAGCACCCGCAGGTGGTTTCGGCCGAAGCTGCCGGCGCCGACGACCGCCACCCGTACGGGATTCACTCCTCCTCCGCCTCCATGCCGATCACCGTGATGCCGGCGGCATTCGCCTCGCCTAACATCTCCTCCCTGTCGAGCAGCAGCGTGCGTTCAGCATCCACCGCGAGCGCCGTCGTTCCCGTCTCCTTCATCGCGGCGATAGTGCCTGGCCCGGCGACCGGCACGTCGAACAGCAGGTGCCTGCGCCGGCGGGAGACCTTCACGAGCCTCAACGGGCGCCCGTTCACCAGAGACGCCGCGCGTCGCAGCATCGCATCTGTGCCTTCCATCGCCTCCACGGCAACGCACGCTCGCTCCGCGATGGCTACGCTCTGACCTACATCGAACCCGGCCAGCGCATTGGCGACTCGCCGGCCGTAGCGTATATCGCGGTCCTCGGCGTCCGTGGGTTGGCGCCGCGTCAGCACGCCTCTACCCGCGAGCAGCGGCTTCAGCAGACGTGTCGAGTCCGCCAGCTCGATGCCCTCATCCGCGAGCGCCTTCGCAATTGCGCCGATGAGCGCATCAGTGTTCAGCTGCCGCAAAGACGCCAGCAACTTCGCAAGCCTCCAGTCGGGACGCAGCGAGGAAAAGATGCTGGCGTGTTTCACCTGGCCCGCCATGATGACCTCGGTGATGCCTTCGCTTTTCAGGATGCCGATCAGCTTGCCGAGTTCCCCGATGCCCACCCAGTGTGTGCGCGCAGCCAGCGGTTCTATATCGTGCGAGGCTTCTGCCTCGATGCCGATCGCCACAACCTCATGCCCCAGCGAGCGTGCGGTTTCGAGTGCCAGGATCGGGAACCGTCCGTTGCCCGCGATCACTCCGTACTTCATTTCACGAAGCCGCGTTCGGAGGCCCCGAGAAACTCGATGAGTTCCTCGATTTCGGCGCTCGCCGGAATCTCGGCGCGGATACGCTCGACCGCCTGCGTTGTATTCAGACCCGCGCGCGTGAGCAGCCGAAACGCTTTCTGCAGGCTATCGATCAACCCCGCGTCGAAACCGCGCCGCTCGAGCCCTGTTTTGTTCGCGCCGAAGGTCCTGATCGCGCGCTCGGCTACCGTCATCGAGTACGGCAGAACATCCTGCGTAACCACGCTGTAGCCGCCTGTGATGGAGTGCCGGCCGACCCGGCAAAACTGGTGCACTCCGCTGAACGCGCCGATCACGGCCCAGTCGCCGACGATCACGTGCCCGCCGAGTGTCGTGCCGTTCGCGAGAATGGCGTGATCGCCGATATGCACGTCATGGGCGACGTGAGTGTAAGCCATCAGCAGATTGTCGCTGCCGATGCGCGTCACCATCCCGCCCCCTTCCGTCCCCCGGTGGATCGTGACGAATTCACGGATGCGATTGCGGTCACCGATGCGCGTCTCCGACCGCTCTCCCCTGTATTTCAGGTCCTGAGGCGCGACGCCCACCGTCGAGAACGGGTAGAAGGTGTTGTCCGCGCCGATGGCGAGCGGGCCTTCCATGTAGACGCTGGCCATGACGCGCGTACGCTCGCCGATTTCCACGTCGGCGCCAATGATCGAATGGGGACCTATGTCCGCGGTCGCCGCGATGCGAGCCGACGGATCAACGAGCGCCGTCGGGTGAATCGGCATCGGCCTTATCCACCAGCCGGCAGATCATCCCGGCTTCCGCAACCACCGCGCCCTCCACGGTCGCGATGCCCTGCATTTTCGCGACGCTCGGCTTCAGTTTCAGGAATTTCACTTCAATGCGAAGCTGGTCGCCAGGTATCACCGGCTTGCGAAACTTCGCTTCTTCGATCGTGGCGAGAAACACGAGTTTGTTCTCACGGTCGGATATCTGTTTCAGCACGAGCACGCCGGCCGTCTGCGCCATCGCCTCGACGATGAGCACGCCCGGCATCACGGGACGGCCGGGAAAATGCCCCGTGAAATGCGGCTCGTTGGCGGTCACGTTCTTGATCGCGACGACACGGTCGGTTTCGAGTTCGACGATGCGATCGATCAGCAGGAACGGATAGCGATGCGGGAGTACAGCCTCGATTTCCTGAATGTCGAGGTGCATGGAACAGACTATGATAGCAGCGATGGATGGGATCCTCGCCTGGGCTCAAAAACAACAAAGCCAGATTATTATGTTTTTGCGCGAGCTGGTCGAATGCGAATCGCCGAGCGATGATCCGGCTGCGCTGGTTCGCTTTGCCGATCTGTTCGCGGCCCGCGTGGCCGATATCGCGGCGCCGCGCCGGGCGGGAAATCACCTCGTGTGCGATTTCGAATGGACGGGCGGCGAGGGGCAAATCCTCGCGCTCGGGCACATGGACACGGTATGGCCGCTCGGGACTCTGCGCGGCATGCCCTGGCAAGAGGCCGGCGGCCGCCTGCATGGCCCCGGTATTTTCGACATGAAAGCCGGCCTCGCCTTCTTCGTCTTTGCCATGCGCGCGCTTCGCGAGCTGCATGTGCCCCTTCGCCGCCGGGTCGTGTTGCAGATCAACTCCGACGAAGAAGTCGGCAGCGAATCTTCGCGCCCGCTGACCGAGCAGAACGCGCGCGCGGCTGTGGCCGTTCTTGTACTGGAGCCCGCCGCCGGTCTCGACGGCAAGCTCAAAACCGCGCGTAAAGGCGTCGGCGATTACACAGTGCGTGTCACCGGCAGGGCGGCTCACGCCGGTCTCGATTTCTCCTCCGGCGCCAGCGCGATCGTCGAGCTGGCGCGTCAAATCACCGCGATCTCGGAATTCACGGATCTCGCGCGCGGCATTACCGTCAATCCTGGCGTAATCTCGGGGGGGACACGCACAAACGTCATCGCGCCCGAAGCTCGTGTGGAAGTCGATATGCGGGTTGCGCGCGCCGAGGACGCGGCCGAGCTCGATCACAAATTCCGTTCACTGGCGCCGGTGGACAAGCGCTGTTCGATCGAGATCACCGGAGGCCTCAATCGGCCGCCCCTCGAGCGCACCGAAGCAGTCGCGAACCTGTTCGCTCACGCTCAGAAGCTCGCGCGCGACCTAGGTGTGGAGCTTGGCGAGACAAGCGTCGGAGGCGGTTCGGACGGCAATTTCACTGCCCCGCTCGCGCCGACACTCGACGGTCTCGGAGCGGTAGGCGACGGAGCCCACGCCGCCCACGAACACATCCTGATCGATCGCATCGCCGACCGCGTCGCACTGCTGGCGAAGCTGGTCGCAACCCTTTGAATCGCATGTGGGCCCGGCTTCAGCCGGCGGCCGGCTTCAGCCTGCTGGGCGGATTGACGCACGCACGGTTTGCACACGCACAACTTGTCCTGCCGGTTTACTTCCCCGCGGTTTTCACGTGTTCCACGAGCACGCGCGTGAAGGCTTCAACAAACTGCCGGCCGCCGCTCATCAGATTCTCCCGACTCATGTAGTCCAGTCTGACGTCGGCATGTGCGCCTGTGTTTTCTATGTACGGCGCGGTTGGATAACCATCCGCTGTAATCGGCTCCTTGCGCACGACCAGAGTGTTCGTGTTCGAGCTGGACGCTTCCGAATATAACCCCGCGGACCACAGGCTGACGGAGCCTCCGGCGCCGTTCGTGCGCGTGCCCACGAGCGGTCCCCGCTTGTTGTCCTGGAGCATGGATGGAAAGATATCGCCCGCCGAAGTCGAGAATTCGTCGACCAGAATGATCATCGGTTTCGTGTAGACTACCGGTCTCGGGTGGTTCTCGGAAGTGGCGGGGGCAGTCGAGAGAAATTGTGTGCACCCCGGAATCGCGCCGGTGCGGCCTCGGTTTTCCCGGTAAGCCTGCGTCAACTGCTCGAGGTAGAAGCTGTACGTATCGATGATCCACTGCTCTGCACGCGCGCGGCGCGCGGCTTCGATGGCAAATTGCAGGCTGTTCAGGCGATCCAGGGTGGCCCGAATCTCTTCCCCGAAAAAGTAAAAGGGATACGGGATAAGCCGCGCTGCGGCATCAAGCATGTAACAGCCGCCCCCGGTATTGCGCATGACGTCGACGACCACGCCGTCGGTATTCTGCTCAAAAAACTGGACCTCGCGCTCCAGCTCCTGGATAGCGAGCTGCATATTGGGCGAGAAGTTTCGAAAACGGATGTAGCCGATGCGAACGCCTTCCGATTGATACGTGCCAGTGAAGTGGAAGTCAGTTGGGCTGTTTCCAAGGCGTTGCACAAAATTAGACGGGAAGCCTGAGCGAAAGACTGGTCTTGCGCTCCCGTACCCGAGGACATATCGCCTTGGGACCTCCGCTTGCGCCTCCTCCGACCATGTCGTCCCCTGGAGCAGGTGATCGTCCTGCGGCAGACTCCAGTTGCGCATCTCGACGAGCGGCCGCATGTATTCGGGCTCAGCGGCCATCGATTCACTGCTGCGCGCTGTCGTTCGCGGGCTGGGCACCGGTCCCACACTCGTCAGGGGGACTCCGGTTTTCGTCCACGGTATCGCAAATATCTGCAGGTCACGATTCGCGCGCCGGATCTCGACCGCAGCCGTCTCGCCGAGTTCCACGGCGCGCGGGATCACAGACTGTTGCCGAAACGTGATCAGATCCGCATTGCCGCGGCGCGTTGTGAGTGGATTGCCCCGTTGCCTGAAACGGCCGAACTCGGTAATGAGTTCTTCGACCGTCTTTCCGTCGACCGACACCAGTTCGTCTCCGATTTCGAATGGGTACTCGGAGACGGGCAGCATCTGCCGGTTGACGGAATCGATCAGGACCTTGTTGTCATAGATGTCGACTGTAAAGTTCAGGTCAGCGGTAAAGCTCGATGGGACACGATACCAGCTGTGCAAATCATCGAGCCTGGCGACGTATTCGGCGCAGATCTCGTAGAATTCCAGATCGTCTTTTGCGGCGCGGACACGATCGAGCCACGACGCGATGTCCATCAGGTCGAAGCCCGACAACTGTCGCTTCCATTCATATGGAGCGTATCGTTTTGCGTACAGCGCTGCCAGGTTTTGGAAATCGTGAATGCGTTGCTCGGGTGAGAGCGCCACGAGCACTGAGGCGAGTGACAGCCAGATCGTCAGAATACGGCCAGCAAGCACGGCACACCTCCGCTCAGGCGGCAATGTCAGGCCTGAGTTGTTTGGCTCGTTTAGAGTATAGGCCCGACAAGCCTTGCCGCGGGAGGCGCCAGGGTGAAGCGCGGCCCGGATTCGCCTGGTGCTGCAGTGTCTTTTTTGGCCGCAGCGTTCTATCCTCCGCACAAAACGGCGGGCGAGACCGCCAAATGCGAGCGGACGGCGGGCCGTCACGAACGGGCGCGACATGATGCCGAATATCTTCATGCACGTCGCGCAACGCTACTGGGGACTCCAACGTGTACTGCAGCTAAGAAAAGTGCAGTCACGGACGTGTCCGTCTTACAGGTCAGTTTCCGGCCTGGCAATGGTTCAGGCGCCGCGGCGCGCTCGGCTCCGGTGGCACCCCGATTGCACGTATTCCTCTCGAAGGGGCGCATGCGTTCCGTTTCGGAACAACTCGCAACCGATGCGTGCGCAAACGGTACAGAAACGATGCCAATAACCGCAGGTACGTGAGCCGATCCGAGAACCACCGGCGTGCCGGTGTCCGAGCAATTCAGAACGTACGTGGAAGGCGTGCGGCGCCGCCAGATTCGCGCTGTGTTGGTCTCGCCGAACGAGTCTGTGCTCGATGAGGTTCAGGCCGCGTCCGATTCTCTCATCGATTTCAAATTGATACGAGTCCTGGATAGTTATCCGGCCAGCGACCACCTGCTGCGGCTGTTCCGAATCCACGTTCCGGATTTGCTGCTGCTTGACACGTGTTGTTTCGACGCCGCCGTTTCGCTCCTGGCGGCCATCCGCGCGGAAGCCCCAAACGTCATCGCGATCGCGGTGCACCACGATTCCGATGAGACACTGCTCCGCGCTACTCTGCGTGCCGGATTCGATGATTTCCTGACGCGGCCGCTGCGGCCTGAAACGCTCCGGGACTGCATGGACCACTGCCGCGGTCGCCTCGGCGTCAGGCCCGTAACCTCCAACAATACGGACCTGGTATTCAGCTTCCTTCCGGCAAAGCAGGGCGTCGGGACGACAACGATCGCTGTAAACGCCGCCGTCGCCGCCGGCGCAGTGGACAACACACGGACATTGCTTGTGGACCTCGACCTGAGCTGCGGGCTCGTGCAGTTCGCACTCAAACTCGGGAATCGGCACTCGATTATCGATGCGGTGCGGATGACGAACGATCTCGACGAAAACCTCTGGCCGCAGATGGTGACATCGCTGGGCGCTCTGGATGTCATCCATGCGGGCGCACTGGACCCGCAGGCGAGGCTCGAGCCCGTGCAGGTACGCCGTTTTCTGGATTTTACGAGACGCAACTATCGCGTGGTCTGCGCCGACCTCTCCGGCAATCTCGAAGACTTCTCCATCGAGGTAATGCGGGAATCAAAACGCATCTTTCTGGTGACAACACCCGAACTGCCGGCGCTGCACCTGGCCCGAGCGAGACACCGCCTGCTGGCGAGCCTCGATCTCGCGGACCGCGTTGCTCTCCTGCTCAACCGCGGGGGGCGGAACTCGCTGCTGACCAACAATGAAATCGAGAGCGTCGTTGGACTCCCGGTTGTCATGCAGTTTCCAAACGACTATAAAGCCGCGCATGAGGCGCTCTCCGAGGGCCGTGCCCTCGATCGAAACACGCCGCTGAGCCGCCAGATCGCGGCCTTCGCCAACGAGCTCCTCGACAGGAAGGCACACCAGCGTCCCGCAATCACCAAACGTTTCATTCAGTACTTCACGCTGGTTCCCGCCCGATACCAGCTGGCAGCGCTGAACGGACCCAGGGTTCAGCGGCGGCTTGCCGACGCAGGCCGCTATATAATGGCGGGGACTTCCACTCGCTTTAGGAAAACCGACATGAAAACACGCAATTCGCTGAGCCGCCGGTTCTTTCTCGGACGCGCCGCCGGCGGCGCGGCACTCG
>DASSSG010000765.1:0-5311 GCA_035708545.1 Bryobacteraceae bacterium
CGGGTGTCGTGGCCGCGGTTCCCGAGGGTGGCGCCGCGGGTGTCGCAGGTGGGTTCGGTTTTCGGCGCCTCGGGCCAGGCGAGGTTCTCCTGCGACACGGCGAGCAGGCCGACCCGCGGATCGGCCATCCAGCTCATCGCCGAGCTGTAGCCAACGAGCGTGCCGCCCGCGGTTACCCATTGCTTCAGGCGTTGTGCGCCGTTCGGCCCCGAGCGCCGTGGTGTAGCCCTCTGCGGCATCCGGCAAAATGAGCACCTGAAAGCGGCTGAGATCGGCGGTAGCGAGTGTGTGGGAACGGACCACCGTGACCGGGTATCCGAACTGCCGCTCGAGCACGAAGCGCGTGTGACCGGCCGAGGCCGCCGACGTCGGGCGGTCCCAGGCAAGCGCAATCGCGGGCGCGCGCATCGACACAACATAACGGCTTCCGAAGTTGACGCCTTCCTCGACCCAGCCGGTTGCGGTGGCGATAACCTCCGCGCCCGAAACCTTCGCGATCTCGGCCACGACGGCCGCCGCATCGCTCACCGGCTGCCGAGCCGGTACGATAAGCGTCCCGGCTGGGAACTTACGGCCATTCTGAGCAAATGGCTTGTCCGTGCTGCGAACACGCAAGCCACGCCGCAAGGCTGCGGTGAGAAATCTCCCCGACGCCGTGGTGCCCCACGGCACGAGCCAGGCCACATCTGCGTTCGCGCCTTCGACCCGGCCCGCCGCCGCCGTCCCCGCCTTCACCGGCTCGGTGGCTACCGTGGCCGGCTCCGCGCTCGAAATCAGCTCGACGTTATAGAGCAGAGGTATCGACCACGCGGTCACGTCATACATTTCATTTGGCAGCCGGCGCGCGCGCCTGCGCTCCTGCTCTTTGAGAAATGGCTCCGGCATGGGAACATCGACATCGAGCAGTGTGCGGATGAGGCGCTTGGCCGGTTGTACGAGCGTGACGAGGTAGCTGCCGGCATCGATCTGTCTCCCGGCAACGGTGAAGGGCGCTGTTGCACGCCGGACTTCGATACCCTGATCGGCGAGCAGCACGGCCAGCTTGTCCACCGCCGACGTGTCACCGCGGCGCACCAGGACATACTCGCGAATGGGCTCGCTCTTGCCCTCTTCGATGGCCGTTTTCCGGTAGTCGTAGAAGTTTGCAAGTAACTCGGCCCGGTGTTTCGCCGCTGTTTCACACGTCGCGAGCGAAGCGACAAAGTGCTGGCGTACCGTGTCACGGAAATGAAAGACGGTTTCGTCGGTGCGCCGCATCACGAGCCCGCGCGCGGAGGCCTGCTCATAAGTCGCCGCGACCGCGCCATAGTAAGATGGCCAGCTCGCGCCATAACCGGGGTAGAATGCATCGTAGACCTCGCGCGTGAAATAGGGAAACCCGTACTGTACGGATCCGCCTCGGGCGCGAAGTAGTAGGTAGAGTCGGAACCCATCTCGTGGAGGTCAATGAATACCACCGGGTACCAGTCGAGCAGTGCCTTCACCCGGCCCCGTGTTTCGGGCTGCGTCATCGCGAACCAGTCGCGATTCATATCGAAGTTGTAGTGGTTAGTGCGCCCGCCCGGCCACGGCTGCACGTGCTCTGCCGCAAGCGGGCTCGGGTCGGGTTCCAGCCCGAGATTCTGCTCGAAGGACGTGATGAAGCGCTCGCGCCCGTCAGGGTTCTGCACAGGATCGATGAGAACAACCACATTCTGCAGAATCTCGTCGGTCATCGCGTGCTTTCGAGCAGCGACGAGATGGTAGGCAGCCAGCATCGCCGCCTCAGACGAGGAGATCTCGTCGCCGTGTACGCCGTACCCCAGCCAGATGACGGCAGGCAGGCCACTCATGAGCTTCTTTGCTTCCACCTCCGGGGTAACGCGCGGGTCGGAAAGCCTGCGCATCGCCGAGCGGATCTCACCCAGCCGGCGAATGTTCGCCTCAGAGCCGGCGGCCACGTAGATCAGGCGGCGGCCTTCCCACGTCTTTCCGTAGTCGAAAATTCTGACCCGATTCGGCGCAGCGGAGGCCAGCGCATCCATATATCGCACGATGTCGCGAGGAGGCGTAATGCGTTCGCCGGGATCATGGCCGAGGACTTTCCTGATCGTCGGAACGGCTGGGTCGTATGTTGTGCCGGGCCAGAATTCGAATTTAGTGTCGGCGGCGACAACGGCCGCCGCCGACAGCAGAAGGAGAACTGGTGCTCGCATGACGGGATACATCCTAAGTTAGCAGCACCGGAACGCGTTATCTACTCGCGAATACCGAGCGTCCATAGAATGAACGAGTAATCGAAGGCGGTCTCTTTGATCTTCTCGTATCTGCCGGACACTCCGAAATGCCCTGCTCCCATCTCCGTCTTCAACAGCAACACGGAATTATCAGTCTTCATGGCCCGCAGCCTGGCGGCCCACTTCGCCGGCTCCCAGTAGGACACACGCGGGTCGTTCAACCCAGCCGTGATGAGTATGTTCGGATACGCCTGCGGCTTCACATTGTCATAAGGCGAGTATGACTTCATGTACTCGTAATACTTCTTCTGATTCGGATTGCCCCATTCTTCGTACTCGATAACGGTCAGCGGAAGCGAAGGGTCGAGAATCGTCGTAACCACATCGACGAACGGCACTTTGGCAACGGCTGTCCTGAAAAGCTCGGGCCTCATGTTCAGGACCGCGCCGATCAGCAGTCCGCCCGCGCTTCCGCCCATGATCGCGAGCCGCTCGCGTGACGTGTATTTCTGCCCAACCAGGTGTTCCGCGGCGGCAACAAAATCGGTGAACGTATTCACCTTGTTCAGCATCTTGCCGCTGTCGTGCCACGCCTCGCCCATTTCCGATCCGCCTCGGATCGTCGCGATCGCATATATGAATCCGCGGTCGAGCAGGCTGATGCGCGCCGAGGAAAACGTCGCATCCGTCGTTGAGCCGTACGAACCGTAGCCGTACAGCAGCGCCGGGCCGCTGCCATCGCGCCTGAATCCTTTCCGGTACACCAGGGCGATCGGCAGTTTCGTCCCGTCCTTCGCCGTCGCGAAGATCCGCTCCGACTCGTAATTACCCGGATCGTACCCGCCGAGCACTTCTTCCCGTTTCACCAGCTCCCGTGTGCGCCTGTCCATGTCATAGTCGTACTCGGACGGCGGCGTCACGAGTGAGTTGTAGCTGAAGCGCAGAATGGCGGTGGTGTATTCGTAATTCTGCACGGCTCTCACGACGTATGCCGGCTCGGGAAATTCGATGTAATGTTCCGTGTTCCCGGGGAGCCTGCGAATACGCAGGCGCCGCAGTCCCTTCTCCCGCTCGGTAATCACGAGATGGCTGGCGAACGCCTCGACATGCTCGATCTTGACGTCCGCGCGGTGCGCGATTACCTCGCGCCAGTTCTTCTGCGAAGGATCGCCCACTGGTGCTTTCACCAGCCGGAAATTCTTTGCGCCGGCATTTGTTCGGATCCAGAACTCCCCCTCGCGCTCGGTCACGTCGTACTCATGGTCCTGCTCCCTGGGCGCGAGCACGCGAAACTGGCCGGTCGGGTCCGACGCCGGCAGATATCGCACTTCACTCGTGACGGAACTCTCGAGCTGAATCAGGAGGAACTTCTGGCTCAGCGTCTTGCCCAGCGTGGTGTGGAAGCGTTCGTCCGTTTCCTCATAAATCAGCGGGTCGGCGGCGTCCGTGCCGAGCACGTGCCGGTACACACGCCATGGCCGCTTCGCCTGATCCAGCACCGTATAGAACAGCGTCTTGTTGTCGTTAGCCCACTCGACGTCATAGTAAGTGTGCTCGACCCGATCGGGCAGCATCGTGCCGGTCTTCAGATCCTTGACCACGAGCGTGTACTGCTCGTCGCCTGTCACATTCGTCGACCACGCAAGCAGAGTATGATCGGGGCTCGGCATGAACACGCCGACCTTGAAATATGCGTGGCCCTTCGCGAGCTCGTTGGCGTCGACGAGTATCTCCTCACGGTCCGATGTACGTGGACGGCGGCAGTAGATCGGGTATTGCTTTCCCTGTTCGGTTCGCGTGTAGTACAGATATGGTCCGCGGCGCGCCGGGGCAGACGTATCCGTTTCTTTGATGCGCCCGAGAATCTCTTTGTATAGCTTCTCCTGAAGCGGCTTCGCCGGAGCCATTACGGCCTCGGTGTACGTGTTCTCGGCTTCAAGATACCTGATAACCTCCGGATTGCTCCGGTCGCGCAGCCAGTAGTAAGGATCGACGCGCACATCACCATGCTTCTCGAGCTTCTGTGGCTGGACACGAGCAACCGGCGGCCTCAGGTCGGCAGGGTGAGCAAATACACTCATAGAGAAGAGCCAAAAAGGCAATAGTTGCATTCGCATCTGCGTCAACATCTCGGTTTGTCAGCCGGCGCCCTGCGCTCCGAGCATCGGCAGGATTGCGTTCGCCAGTACAAGGGATGGCGTCGTGTTGCCCACCGGAAACCTGTCTTCCACCAGCCATATCGCCGAAAGAACGGCCTGCGCGAAGCTCCACATCAGGGCTCGTTCTTCATTGATGCCAAGCGCCGCGCCAAACTGTTTCAGTCTGTTTTCGATCGCCCGCGGGGTGAACAGCTCCGGGCGGCCAAACGGGTTTCGTAACGCCGCCCCTGTTTCAAACTCGACCTCACCGACTATTCCTTTGGGATCGATCGCCAGCCAGCCACGGTCGGAATCGAATACGACATTGTAGTGATGCAGGTCACCATGAAGCAGCCTCGCGCGCGATTGCGTGTTCGACAGCATCGAGTAAAGGTCGTGTGCTGTATCGACAAGTCTTCGTGCGATCCGACGGTCACCAGTTGTCGTATACCAGTCAAACGCTTTGGACCATACGTGTGTCGTGGCGCAATTCCGTCGCGTGTCGCCGGGCGACATGCTCGCAATCACCTCCGCCAGAATCTCGGTCGCGCATTCGTCGCTGCCATTCAGAACCAGCTCGGCAAGAGAACTGCCTGGACGGAGCCGCTCGAGGAGAACGGCCCCATCAATGTAGTCGTACACGCGAACAACGCCGCGTCCGCCAAACGCGGCCAATATCTCACCCGACCGCCACTCATCGTCCCGCCGGTTGCGGAGTACCTTTATCACGACCGGAACAGTGCCGCGCTTGCCGAAAGCGAACAACGACGTCTCCGTCTCTGCCGCGGACTCCACGTCCACGCACCAGTGGCGGGCGAGCATTGACAGGCGATCCCGAAGTTCCCGGCGTGCTTCCGCGCCCGTCACAGCGTCAGGCTTCTCTCACGAGCAGGCAACACGCTACTCCGTCCTCTCGCAGGTACCGTTACCATTCCCGCACGGTCGAGGCTCGGTTTC
>DASSSG010000766.1:0-2238 GCA_035708545.1 Bryobacteraceae bacterium
GACGCCGACACTCGGGTCGGCGAAACAGTTGACAAGCCGCTGCAACGCATCCGGCGCGATTCGCTGGCGAACGTCAGTGAACACGAGGATCTCACCGCCGGCGACCTCCATGCCTGCGTTGACAGCCGCACACTTGCCGCAGCGGGGTACCGAAACCAGCCGGATATTGCGGTCGGCGAACTCACGCACGATATTCTCGGTCTCATCAGTGCATCCGTCACACACCACGATCATCTCCAGCAAGGTCCCGGGATAATCGACCGCGAGCAGCGATTCCAGCTTCTGCCGGATCCAGGGCGCGCCGTTGTGAACGGCGACGATGATCGATATAGATATTTGCTGAAACGCACTCCGGACCGGGCGTGGCCGCACGCGGGCGAGGAGCGCCACCAGCAATGGGTATCCGAACAGCAGGTACACGATGAGCGCGGCTGCGCTGAAGAATAACGTGACAGCGATCATCGACTGCGTTTTGCGCGACCCTTCGCGCGCGACAGTGTACCTTCACACGTAAGATAACACCCGGTGTGAAGCGTCGCTGTGGGCCGGCAACGAGGCCGCTGCCGCTCCTGCAGCTGGATGAGAACGTGCGCTGCATATTGCAGCTGCAGCCCGATGAGGAACTCATCGATTTTGCACTGATATACTCACGCTTTCCTGCATTCACTCTTTTAAGGCGCGGACCCTACTGCGTTTCCGGGATCCCGCCGATGCTTCCGGGGGAGAGTACTATGCATTCGCATCTGAGGCGTTGCGCCATACTCCCTCTGTTCCTGGTCGCGGCTGTGCCCGCAGCAGCTGAGCGTCGCACGGAACGCTATAACGGCCATGAAGCCGTCGCTTCCGAGATCATCGTCAAGTTCCGGGCCCGTGACGGTTCCGGTTCCGCACAAGCGCAACGGGACACAGATTCCGACACCGCCGTCCGCCTGTCCCAGACACATGCGATATACCTCCTCCATTCGCGTTCCAGGAATGTCCCGTCCCTGATTGAGACGCTGAAGAACCGGCCTGAGGTCGAGTATGTCGAGCCGAACTATGTCGTCCACGCCTCGGCTGTTCCGAATGACGCGCAGTACTCGAACCTGTGGGGGTTGAGAAACTACGGGCAGCTGATTGTCGACTCGCCCGGCAAAGCGGGCGCCGATGTGGGTGCGGCTGCCGCGTGGGACCTGAGTACCGGTTCAACAGCCAATGTCATCGGTGTTCTTGATACCGGCATCGACTACACGCATGCGGACCTTGCCGCCAATGCGTGGTCGGCGCCCAGTGCGTTCACCGTCACCCTCAAAGGCATGCAGATTACGTGTCCCGCGGGTTCGCACGGCTTCAACGCGTTCGCGATGTCATGCGATCCCAGGGATGACGGGCAGCACGGCACACATGTCTCCGGAACCATAGGCGCTGCCGGCAACAATTCAATCGGTGTCGTTGGCGTGAACTGGACGACGCGAATAATGGGGCTGAAGATGCTCGACGCGGCCGGAAGCGGCACTACAGGGGAAGCCATTACCGTGATCGAGTTTGCCAACCAGGTCAAACGCATTTTCGGCGCGGCCGCGAACGTGCGGGTTTTATCGGCGAGTTGGGGCGGAAGTGGATACTCACAGGCGCTTGCGGATGCGATCGCGGCCGCCAATACGGCCGAGATGCTGTTCGTCGCGGCAGCGGGCAATGCGCATACTAACAACGATCAGGTTCCCCAATACCCCGCCAATCTTGCATCGCCGAACGTGATTTCGGTTGCGGCAACCACGAATATCGACGGTCTGACCTCGTTCTCTAATTACGGCACTGCTTCCGTGCATCTCGGCGCTCCCGGGCTTTACATCCTGTCCACGATTCCGGGAGGTGGCTACGGCTGGATGAGCGGAACGTCCATGGCCACGCCGCACGTCTCGGGCGCGGCCATGCTGGTCCTTTCGAGATGCTCGCTGAACACGGCGCAATTGAAGGCAATCCTGCTGCAGAACGTGGATGTGAACGCCGAGCTGGCGACATTGACGTCGAGCGGCGGCCGGCTGAATGTCAACCGGGCGCTCCGCGCCTGCACGGGCACGACGCCGGCGCCGGCGCCGGCACCGGCCCCGCAGCCGGCACAGGCGATCAGCCTGTGGCGGGATACGGACGTGCCGCCGATGCTCTCGATTGCCGACCGCACGGAAATGGAAGCCGGGGTGAAGTTCCGCGCGGACGTGAACGGCTACGTCACCGGGATTCGCTTCTACAAGGGGCCGG
>DASSSG010000767.1:0-3773 GCA_035708545.1 Bryobacteraceae bacterium
TATCAGGCCGTGCGTGAGGCCGATCCTGCGCACGCGACCGTAAGTTTCCTTTCACCGGGTAACTCCGGCGCGGGCCTCAGCCACGGCACCGCGCAGCCCGATTGCCACCGCCGCATCGGCCGCTCGGCCGAGACGGTCATCGCCCGAGATGTCGCCGATCGCATCCATAACGACTGCCGCGGTCCATGCGCCGACCGGCACGTCAGTGATGGCGGAATGGAGCGGTGCCACAAACAGATCCCGTGCAGGAAATTCTTCAACTGCCGGCCCGGCTCGCCCATCGACTGATAACAGCCGCGGACTGCCTTTGCACCGAATCCGGCACCGGACCCAGCGACTCCTGACTTCGGTAAGCGCAACGGCTTTGATCTCGGAGAAGACGCAACGCAGGGGCCAACGGGCGTCAATATAGTGGACTACTGGCTCTCCGCTTGCGGCCGGCCGGCGCGGGGAGCTAGTCTGCGGTACGGAGGGTATGTATGCGTACGAAAAGAGCGGTGATTGCAGGCATCGCCGGCGCGCTGGCGATGAGTCTTGCCATGGCACTCGCGCGCCTGATGGGTATTCCGGCGAGCCTGGAGGCGATTCTCGGCAGCGTTTTCGGGTTGCAGGGTGTAACCGGGTGGATCGCAGGATTTGTGCTCCATCTCGCAATCGGCGCGGTGGTCGCTGTGGTCTACGCCGTCGCTTTTGAGTACGCTGTGCAACGCTCGGGGCCGGTGGTGGGAGCCGCTTTTGGACTGGCGCACGGGCTCATGGCAGGGCTGTTCATGAGCGCCATACCGGCGATGAACCCGCTTGTAACGCATGCGCCGTCAGCGCCAGGGCCGTTCCTCGACAATCTGAGCTTTGGGCCCGCTCTCTTTCTCGGGCTCCACGTGCTGTTCGGGATGGTGGTTGGCCTCGTCTACGGCGCTGTGATGCACAGGCCGCACCTGATGAGCGGCAGCCGGCCAGTGTAATCTGCTCAGAAATCCGCAGAGATGCCCGGAAGCCCGCGCCAAACGGGCACGGAAACGATTCGAGCGCACATAGAATCAACATGGTTGTGCCCAAAGCCGCGGCTCGCCTGACGGATCGCTCACTGCTCGAGCACATCGCTCGCGCGCCGCACGCTCGCGTGTCGTTCAAGCAACTCATCCGCGAGTTTGGCACAAGGGGTGAGTCGCGCGATGAACTGGAACAGATGCTCGACCGGCTCACTGAGAAGGGCGAGCTCATCGAAATGCGCTCCGGGCAATTCGTCCTGACACGCGCCAGCCGCGAGTACGCGGTGGGCCGCCTGAACGTGCACCGGGACGGCTACGGTTTCCTGATTGGCGACAAGCCGATCGAAGGCATCCGGGGCGACGTCTTCCTGCCGCCGGACGAAGCCGCGAAAGCCATGCACGGGGATCGTGTGCTGGTCCGCATTGCGCGCATCGAGAGTGACGGACGGGCCGACGGCGAGCTTCTGAAGATCCTCGAACGCGCTCACGCCTTCGTCGTCGGCCAGTTTCGCATCACGCGGCGCGGCAACTTCGTCGAGCCGCACGACGAGCGCATCCACGACTGGATCGAGATTCCCGAAGGAATGGAGATTCCGCCCTCGCGCAGGTCGATCGACCGCATGGGCGTGGAGCCCATCGCGATCGATTCGGTCGAGGATCTCGATGGGATGATCGTGAACTGCGAGATTGTCGAGTTCCCCGAAAGCGGCGAGCACGCAACCGGCCGCATCAGCGAGGTGCTCGGTTATGCCGACGACTTCGGCATCGACGTCGAGATCATCATCCGCAAGCACCATATCCCGCATGCGTTCCCGCGCGAGGTCGTCGAGCAGGCGCGGCGCTTCCCGGATGCGGTTCCACACGAGGAGGCCGCACGCCGGAAGGATTTCCGCGATTACGACGTCGTCACGATCGATGGCGAGACCGCGCGCGATTTTGACGACGCGGTCTGGGTGGACCGCCTGCCGAATGGCAATTACGCGCTCCACGTCCACATAGCCGACGTTTCGCACTACGTGCGTCCCGGATCGCCGATCGATCGCGAAGCCGCGACGCGCGGCACGAGCGTCTACTTCCCTGATCGCGCGGTGCCGATGCTGCCGGTCGAGCTTTCGACCGAGCTGTGCTCGCTGAAACCCGGCGTCGACCGTCTCGTGCTTTCAGCGCTGCTGGAAATCGACAACAAGGGTGACGTGGTGCGCCAGAAGTTCGCGCGCGGCGTGATCCGCAGCGTGGAGCGGATGACGTACACAAACGTATACAAGCTGCTCGAGGGCGACAATGAACTGCGGGAGCGTTATGCGCCTCTCGTCGACCGCTTCGAGCTCATGCAGGAGGTCGCGCTCAAGCTCAATCGCATGCGCACCAGGCGCGGCGCGATCGACTTCGACCTGCCGGAGCCGATCATCGAGTTCGAGGAGGGCGAGATGACGGGTGTGGTCCGCAGCGTCCGCAACATCGCGCATCGGATTATCGAGGAGTTCATGCTGGCGGCGAACGAGGCGGTCGCGTCGCACCTGACGGAAGCGGAGATTCCGATGATCTACCGCATCCACGAGCCACCCGACCCGAAACGCATTCTCGATTTCGAGGAACTTGCGGCGCATTTCGGGTACTCGCTCGGGATCGGCGCCGTGCCGGTCAGGAAGTTCCGCAACGTGACTCGCGGGCGCGACGGCCGCAGGACACAGCGCGACATCGTGCTTCCGCAGGAGACGGTCAAAGTCTCCTCGCGGGCATATCAGAAGCTGATCGCGAAACTCGAGGGCAAGCCGGAAGAGCGAATTCTCACGTACCTGATGCTGCGCTCGCTGAAGCAGGCGCGCTACTCGGCCGAGAACGCCGGTCATTACGCGCTGGCAGCCGCGACGTACACACATTTCACATCGCCGATCCGCCGCTATCCCGATCTGATCGTCCACCGCATTCTGAGCGAGTTCATGGACAGGCGCCACAGCTCGCTCGGCGAGGACGAGCTGCGCCAGATCGCCGAAGATTGCTCCACGACGGAGCGCCTCGCCGACGAGGCCGAGCGCGAGCTCGTTGAGTGGAAAAAGGCGCGATTCATGACGGACCGCGTCGGCGAGACGTTCGAGGCGCTGATCATCAGCACCACGAAATTCGGGTTTTTCGTTGAGCTGCAGGAGCTGTTTATCGAAGGCCTGGTTCCGATCGATACACTGCCCGGTGACCGATATCGTTTTCACGAAAACGCGCGTAAGATCATCGGAGAGCGGTCGCGGCGCGAGTTTTCGATCGGCGACCAGGTGACCGTTCTGCTGGAGCGCGTGGATGCGGTCGAACACAAGCTGACGTTCTCGCTGTACGAACCGGAACCGGAGCGCCGCCGGAGGAAGAAGCGCGATCGATGAAGTGGCTGATTCGTGGCGTTGTGCTGCTCGCCGCGGTGTATGGAAGCGCGCTCGGCGGCGTCTACTGGCTCATGCGACAGCCGCCCGAGCAGTTCGCCGCCGGCATCGCCCGGTTGCCGCGAATCAGCATGATGGCGTTGCCGTTCGAGCCGCTGTGGATGCGAGCGCGAGCGGGCAGACTCAAGGTGGGCGAGACCGCGCCGGATTTCGAGCTGCCAACACTCGACAAATCGGCGCGGGTGCGGCTTTCATCCTTCCGCGGAGACAAACCAGTCCTCCTGGTCTTCGGCAGCTACACCTGACCGCCGTTTCGCCGGGAGGTTCCCGCGCTCAACAGATTGTACGAGGACTACGGCGGCCGCGCGGCGATGTATATCGTGTACATCGAAGAGGCGCACGCGAGCGATGTCTG
>DASSSG010000768.1:0-2348 GCA_035708545.1 Bryobacteraceae bacterium
GGCCCTTCGGTTTGACGCGGTGTACGGTACAGATCTTCAGCGAACGCGCCAGGTACGGTGTACCACAGGGCAGCCGCTGTGGCAGCCCTGAGGAATCCTCGCCTGTCCTGCATGTTGTCCCCTCCCGCCCGCTCGGTCACCGGTAGCAGGCGTGCGCTCCAGTGTAGCGCCTCAGGATGGTCGATGCACTCTGTAAGTTGTTAAACTGTTTCAGCTACATTACACGCTTCGGAGGCATCATGCCGGCACCTTGTCGTGCAGTTCTGTTGATTGCCGTTGTCTCGATCCTCGGCTTCGGCCAGGCTCAGGTCAGTTCAGGCGACATTCATGGGACCATTACCGACCAGAGCGGCGGCGCGATCCGCGGCGCGAGGGTGACCGCTGTGGATCCGGACCGCGGGATTACTCGCACGGCGCAAAGCGACGATTTCGGCGAATATCGAATTCCGCTGCTTCCTCCCGGCGTGTATCGGGTGCGCGCCGAAGCACCGGGATTCAGCACCACAGTTGTCGAGCGCACAGAAGTGCGCGTCGGCGACACGGTGGTGCTGTCTATGCAGATGATGGTTGGTCAGGTCACAACCGAGGTGAACGTAAGCGGCGAAATGTCCACCGTCGAGCCGGAGCGCACTCAGCAATCGAGCACGCTTCAGAGCCAGCAGATTCTCAATCTGCCAATCAATCGCCGGAATTACCTCGATTTCGCGCTTCTTACGCCCGGCGTGGCCGAAACCAACGACCTTGTCGACGGGACCGATTTCCGCGTAGTTCAGGCTCCGCAGTCCGGCCTGAGCTTCGGCGGCAGCAACGGCCGCGGGAACGCGTTCATGGTGGACGGAGTCGAGAACTACGTGAATTCGGGAGGCGTGCGGCCTTCGATCGGCCAGGAGGCAGTCGGCGAATTTCAGGTGAACCGGAACAGCTACTCAGCCGAGTTCGGGGGCGGGTTCGGAGGCGCGGTCAACATCGTATCGCGCTCCGGCAGCAACGATTTCCATGGCAATCTGTTTGGTTTCCTGCGCAATCGCGCCATTCAGGCCCGTAACTACTTCGATCCGAACCCGGATGGATCGGCGTACACGCGCTACCAGGTGGGCGCGACGCTCGGCGGTCCGATCGTCGAGGATCGCACGCTCTTCTTTCTGGCATTCGAGCGCCTGGACCGTAAGGAGACTAGTTTCGTGCCGATCCTGCAGGATCGGTCGGCGTTTTCCCGGCTCACCGCGTCACAGGATCAACTGCTCGGTTTCATGAACAATGTGGCGCAACTGCGGCCGCTCGCGGCGGGGCTGCGGCAGAGCCTGACAACGACGAATTACCCCCGCACGCTCGAGCTGTTCAATCGCAACAGCGGCAACTTTCCGTTCTCTGAAGACACGAACCTGTTTTCGTTCCGGCTGGACCACAGGTTCACGCCGAATAACATGCTGTTCATGCGCGGCAACATGGCCCGGAGCGACAGCGCGGCGGCGCAACTGGGCGCACTGCTCGCCTATAACCGCGGCCGTAACATCGGCCAGTATGACCATACGGTCATGCTGAACGACACCTGGGTTATGACGGATCGGCTGGTGAGCGAGACGCGCGCGATGTTCGGCCATTACAAGATCGACGTGACCACGATCGATCCTTTCGGGCCGCAGATCGATATCTCCGGGTATGGCCTTTTTGGCCGCGAGATCTTCCTGCCGTCGAACATCATCGAGCGGCACTATCAGCTCATGCAGACGATGACATACTCATCGGGGCGGCATGCCCTGAAATTCGGCGGCGACTTCAATCCTGTGCGCGACAACGTCCACTCGGAGACGTTCTTCAGCGGCCGATTCAGTTTCGGCGAAGTGGTCCCGCTCGCGCAATTGCTGATTACGGCGACGGGCGATTCAAACTTTCCGGCGACACTGATCGCCCAGCTGAATGCAGCCGGCCAGGGGCAGCTCGCGGCTAACGTGATGGCACCGATCACCGCGCTGCAGGCGTACAACCTCGGCCTGCCGACGTTCTACCAGCAGGGTTTCGGGAACCCCGACTGGCCGAGCTGGTCGAAGCGCTACAACTTTTTCGTGAATGACACGTGGCGCGTGCACCCGCGAATCACGCTGAATCTCGGAGCCCGCTACGAGCTCGAGGCCAATCACCGGGTGGTCGGGACCGATCCGAATAACGTGGCGCCGCGCATCGGCCTCGCGTGGACGCTGACCGAGGATGCGCGAACCGTGCTTCGTGCCGGCTACGGCATGTTCTATTCACAGAACACTCTGCAGATTTCGAACGTGGCGGACACGCTGTCGGGAAGCTACATCCAGCAGGTGTTCGTGCCGCTGACGGGGATTCCGGGTCTGAACAAC
>DASSSG010000769.1:0-5232 GCA_035708545.1 Bryobacteraceae bacterium
CCGCTGCTGGGGCCTGCTCCTATTGGCGCTCATAGCGGCGGCGGCCGGCCTCGCGCAACGGCCAGTCGGCCGCGACATGAGCAACAAGCTCGCGCCGTTTGTCACGTCCCCGCTGTCGGTCGTGGAGAAGATGCTGGAGGCGGCCGAGCTGAAATCGGGAGAGGTGGTTTACGACCTGGGCAGCGGCGACGGCCGCGTTCTGATTACCGCCGCACAGAAATACGCCGTACGTGGCGTGGGTATCGAGATTTCCGAGCCGCTGGTGAGAGCCACCAATGAGCGGCTGCGCCGGCTGAATCTGGCCAATCGCGTCAAGATCATCAACGAAGACCTGATGAAGGTCGATCTGTCGCCCGCGGACGTGGTGATCATCTACCTCGAGACAAAATCGAATGAGCTGTTGCGGCCGAATCTCGAGAAGTATCTCCGGTCAGGCGCGCGCGTTGTCTCGCACGATTTCGCCGTCAAGGGGTGGAAACCCGCGCGCGTTGAGCGGATCGAGGCGTTCAACCGGCCGCACACGATCTACGTCTACGAAATGCCGCAGCGGGCGAATTAGCGTGGAGTCTGCGTCGCCCGCCTCTGCTACCCTGGAGGGCGATGCCCGCATTCGACGTCGTCGGCGTTGGCCTGAACGCCACCGACACGCTGCTGCTGCTGCCGCACTTTCCCGCCTACGCTGGCAAGGTTGCATTCACGCACGAGATTCTCAGTCCGGGCGGACAAGTGGCGAGCGCAATCGTGGCCTGCGCCGCGCTCGGCCTGCGGACGAAGTACATCGGAACCGTCGGCGATGACGAACGCGGCCGGGTTCAGGTCCAGAGCCTGCGTGGCCTCGGCATCAATCTCGATCACCTGCAACTGCGCCGCAACTGCGCGAATCAGAGCGCTTATATCCTCGTCGACCAGAGCACCGGAGAGCGTACGGTTCTCTGGCAGCGTCCCGAGTGCCTGCGCATCGACCCGCAGGAGATCACGCCGGAGCAGATCACCTGCGCGCGGCTTCTGCACATTGACGGCCACGACACGCCGGCAGTGGCGCACGCGGCGGCCATCGCGCGGCAAGCGCGCATTCCCGTCAGCGTCGATGTCGACACGATCTATCCCGGGTTCGACCAGGTTCTGCCGAACGCGGATTACCTGATTGCCAGCTCGGAATTTCCGGGCCGCTGGACAGGCGAGCAGGACCCATTTCGCGCGCTCGAAGTGATTCAGTCCGAGTACGGCATGCAAGTGGCTGCGATGACCCTTGGGGCGCACGGCGCCCTGGCACGCGCCGGCGGCAGGTTCATCTACTCCCCTGCATATGTGGTGAACTGTGTCGATACCACCGGAGCGGGCGACGTGTTTCACGGCGCGTTCTGCTATGCAGTGCTGCAGGGCTGGCCGATGCACGAGGCGCTCGACTTCTCAAATGCCATGGCCGCTCTTAACTGCACCGCGCTTGGCGCGCGCGGCGGCATCCGCGCGCTCGCGGACGTCAGGACGCTCATGGCGCGCGCCGAACGGCGCTCGCTTCACGACTTCGAGACGCATCTGCACCAGATCGCCTGACGAATGATCCCGCTCCGCGACACGCAGCCGAGCCATTCGACGCCCGTGGTCACGGCCACGATCATCGCGGTCAACGTTCTCGTGTTCCTGTACCAGTTCTGGCTCGACCAGTACAGCGGAAACGCATTCATCGCGACTTACGGCCTGATTCCCGACCGGCTTTCCACAGCCGACCTGGTCACCTCGATGTTTCTCCACGGCGGCTGGATGCACCTCATCGGCAACATGTGGTTTCTCTGGATCTACGGCGATAACGTCGAGGACGTGCTCGGGCACGGCAGGTTTCTCCTCTTTTATGTCCTGTGCGGCATGGCGGCAGCCGTAACACACGTGATGATGAACCCCTATTCGCGCATTCCAACGGTGGGCGCGAGCGGCGCAATTGCGGGTGTGATGGGCGCGTATATCATGAAATTCCCGCACTCACGCATCCTGACGCTGGTACCGATATTCGTGTTCTTCACAACAATGGAGCTCCCGGCGCTGGTGATCCTCGCCTACTGGTTCCTCCTTCAGGTTTTCAGCGGGCTCGGTTCCATCGGATATTCGAATGTTTCCAGAGGCGGCGTGGCCTGGTGGGCGCACGCCGGCGGTTTCCTGGCCGGGATGATCCTCATCCAGGTGCTGGGAACACGGGAGCGCTTCCGCCACCGGCGCGATCTGCGATGGTAGACGTCCTCGCCATCGCCGCGCATCCCGATGACGTGGAACAGACCTGCGGTGGAACCCTGCTCCGCATGGCCGACCTGGGCTATGCGACGGGCGTGCTCGATCTCACCGCCGGCGACATGGGCACACGCGGCTCGCCCGAGTTGCGCCTTAAAGAGGCGGAAACGGCGGCCGACATTCTTCGCCTGAGCTGGCGCGGAAATCTGCGCATGCCGGACGCCCGCCTGGAGAACACGCTCGCGGCGCGCATGACGATCGCCTGTGAGATCCGACAGCAGAAACCGCGTGTTGTGATCCTGCCTTACTGGCAGGGCAGGCACCCCGATCATTACCGGACGAGCGAGCTCGGTTACGAGGCCTGCTTCGTCGCGGGTCTGAAGAAAATCGATGCCCGTACCGAGCCACACCGGCCGTTCAAGATCATGTACTCCTCCGTGTACGCGAACGTTCAACCGAGTTTTGTCGTCGATATCAGCGCTTATTTCGACCGCCGCATGGAGGCGCTGCTCGCCTACCACTCGCAATACGGCGACGAGCGCGAAGGCGGCGAGCTGTTCCCGAAAGAAACCGAAAGCCGCGAGCGCCTTGGCGCCGTCGCGCGTTTCTATGGCAATCTGATCGGCGTGCAGTACGGTGAGCCGTTCGTGGTCAGGGAAACGATGCGTGTCGACGATGTAGTCGCGCTGGGAGTGCGCAGCCTGTGACCGGGCTGGTGGTCGCCGCGGCACTGGTGCTGCGCAGGCACCCTCAATGCAACGTTTGTTGCGACGCCTGAAGTGTCACGGCGATGTTCACAGTGGAAGCCGATATGGACCGGCGCGACAATCTTCGGCAGGAACTCACGCCGGGTGCCCGCGCTGTCTCGCACGCGGTTACGATCGGCGACAGGAAGCCGGACAAGACCTTCAGAATCAGAGATCCGGGCCTTTACCTCTGGACATTCCTAAGTGCGATCCTTCCTTCGCATTATCTCGGTGATCTCGCGTCCTGCGGCTGCAAAAATGCCGAGCAGCATGCCGGCGCTGACCAGCGCGCTCTTCGCCTTCACAACGGATGGCGGCAATCCCGCGTTGCCCGCCGCGGTCGCGTGTGCCCAGGTGTGTAAGGCATGCGGTTCAGCGGCGTTCTGGCGCGCCTGCGGCGTATTCTGTGGAACACCGGCCTGCTCCGGCTGTCTGCGCCAGCCCGCCGGGTCGGAGCCGTGTTCGCGCGCATAGACCTCCGTGAACTCCGCACCGAAGAAGAAAATCTGGGCGGAATAGTAGACCCACACCAGCACGATCACGAGAGAGCCGGCTGCACCGTATGTCGAACCGAAACTCGCCTTGCCCAGATACATTCCGATCAGGAATTTTCCGATCGAGAACATCACGGCAGTGACTGCCGCTCCCAGCAACACGTCGTTCCAGCTGAGTCGCACGTCCGGCAGGTACTTGAAGATCAGTGCAAATATTCCGGCGATCACCGCCAGCGAAACGACCAGGTTGACGGCCTGCATGACTGCCTCCGGCACCGGCAGCATCTGCCCGAGGAAATGGCCCATCGCGGCGAGCGCGGCACTCACGACGAGCGTGACCAGCAACAGAAACCCACAGGCGAGCACGACGGCGACCGCATAACCGCGCTCTTTGACCGTGGCAATTAACCCGGAATCTGCTTTGGGGGGAACCTCCCATACTGCATTCAGCGAGCTGCGCAGCTCCGTGACCACTCCTGTCGCAGCAAACAGCAGCATGAGAACGCCGGTCACGGTGGCCGCGATTCCCGAGCCCATCTTGCCCGCGTTCTTAATCATCTCCTGAATGGCGGCGGCGCCCTGATCGCCAACCATACCGCGGATCTGGTAGAAGATCTGCCCCTGCGCGGCCTCGGCGCCGAACACGAGACCGGCAATGCCGATGATCACCACGAGCAATGGCGCGATTGATAACATCGTATAAAATGCGAGAGCTGCGCCGAGCCGCGGAGCGTTGTCTTTATTCCATTCGGTCCACGACTCGCCCAGCAAGTGTTTCAGTCGGCGGATGGTAAATGGCCTGGCGTCCGTCATGGTGAGTACACCTCCACTCGCCTTGGTGACGCTGCAGACAAAACGGGTGTTTCGGCCCGGCGTTCCCTAGGGCCTGGGCGATGCTTCGTCGAGCGGCGTAACGGGGTCGAGGAACATCCAGCAGAATGTGCCCATGAAGTAGATGACTGCCGCGACCATCAGCGTGATATTCCAGTTCTGATTCGTTGCATCCAGTATGTAGCCGACTGCAATCGGCGCAAGCCCGCCGGCGAAGTTGCCCATCATGTTCATCGAGCCGGACAGCGTACCCGCGTACTTGCCGCCCACATCCATGCAGGCACCCCAGGCCGGGGGCATCACCAGATCATTCGCAAAACTGGAAAGGCCCATGAGCACCATCGCGAACACCGGATCACTCATGCGGCTGGAGACGAGCAGCAAGCCGGACGCTCCGGCAAATCCGATGCACGCCATCAGTCGGCGCGCACGCCGCTGGTCGCCCATCCTGCGCCCCAAAACGGGAAGCAGCTGTCCGCACAACAGGCAACCGACGCCTCCGAGAAACAGCGGCAGTCCCGCGAGCACGGCACCCTTCGTGAGCTCGAGGCCACGAGCCTCCCTGAGGTAGGTCGGCAACCACGTGATGTAGAAATACCAGCCCCAGGAAAGGCAGAAATACTGAATCCACAGCAACCACACGGTGCGAGAACGCAGGAACCGTCCCCAGGGGACGTCGCCATGGCCCGACGCCGTTTCCTCCGCGCCCCGCAGGAGCGCCAGTTCGGCGGCGTTGACGCTCTTGTGATCGCGCGGATTGTCGCGATACCAGCGATAGAAGAAGATCGCCCAGACAACTCCGAGCGCGCCGAACAGCTCGAAAGCGCGCGGCCACGACATGTGATTGAGCACGAGCACGACCAGCAGCGGCGTGAACGCGCCACCCCAGCGCGCGCTCAGCCACATAATTCCCTGCGCGCGCACCCGTTCATCCTGCGGCA
>DASSSG010000770.1:0-7026 GCA_035708545.1 Bryobacteraceae bacterium
ATCCTGCTCGGCGCCGGCTGGGCCTATGCCGCCCTGGGCTGGGGCGGCTACTGGGCCTGGGATCCCGTGGAGAACGCATCGCTGCTCCCGTGGTTGACGTCGACCGCCTTCATTCATTCCGTGATGATGCAGGAGAAGAAGGGAATGATGAAGGTGTGGAACGTCGTACTGGTTTCGGCCACGTTCTTCCTGTGCATCTTCGGAACCATGCTCACGCGCAGCGGACTCGTCAGCTCGGTCCACGCATTTGCGCAGTCTTCGATCGGCAGTTACTTTGTCGGATTTCTCGCCCTCGGGATTGCCGGCACCGTCTGGCTGATTCTCGACCGGCTGCCGTATCTCAGGAGCGAATCGCAGCTGGAAAGCGTCGTCTCGCGCGAGTCGAGCTTCCTGTTCAACAATCTGATCCTGCTCGCAAGCTGTTTCGCGGTGCTCTGGGGCACGCTGTTCCCCGTCATCTCGGAGGCGGTCACCGGCGAGAAGGTCAGCGTCGACGCGCCGTTCTATAACCGCGTGAACGTCCCGATCGGGCTGTTCCTGCTGTTCCTCACCGGCGTCGGCCCGCTGATTGCGTGGCGCCGCAGCTCGCCGGAATCGCTTCGCCGCGCGTTTACGTGGCCGGCGATGACGATGGTTCTGTTGATGATTGCGCTCGGACTCGCCGGCGTGCGCCATCCGTATTCGCTGCTTGCGTTCGGGCTGTGCATGTTCGTCACGACGACGGTTTTCCTCGAGTTCTACAAAGGCGCGCGCGCGATCAGCAGCAAATCCGGACAGAACCTGCTCGCCGCGGCGATCGAACTGACGCACCGCAACACTCGCCGGTATGGCGGCTACGTCGTGCACATGGGCATCGTCCTGATGTTCATTGGATTCGCGGGTGCGGCGTTCAATAAGGACGCGACGGTGGAAGTGAAGTTCGGCGACACATTCAATCTCTCCCACTATCAGCTTCAGGTTCGCGAGGTCAGATCGGGCAGCAACGAGAACTACGACTGGCATCACGCAAAGGTCGATGCCTACCGCGACGGCAGGTTCCTGCAAACACTCGAGCCCGAGCGCCGCTTCTACAAGGCAAGCCGGCAACCTACTTCGCAGGTATCGATTCGGCGCCGCCTCAACGAAGACCTGTACCTGAACTTCGCCGGAATGAGCGAAGACGGCCAGCGCGCCATTATTCAGGCGTTTGTATTCCCGCTGGTGAGCTGGATCTGGCTCGGGTTCGTCGTACTCACCGCCGGCACGTTCATTTGTCTGATCCCCGGCAAGACTCGCGTGCGGCCGGCAAAGCCTGAACGCGCGATTCCGGCACGAACCCGGGAGCGGCAGTATGCGACCGTTGCGAAATAAGCTGCTGCTGCTTCTGCTCGCGGCAGTCTGCGTTGCGCAGAGCCCGGTAGAGCTGGTGAGGCCCGAAATCCGCCGCGTCGGTGACAAACTGGCGTGCAAGTGCGGGAGCTGCGCGAGCACGGTCGGGTCGTGCCCGATGCTGCAGTGCCACTATTCGCATCCGGCTCGACAGAAGATCGATGACATGCAGAAGCAGGGCAAGTCCGACGAAGCAATCATTCAGGCCTTCATCAAGCAGGAGGGGCTGTCTGCACTGGCAGCGCCGCCGGCGGAGGGCTTCAGCCTGCTCAGCTGGGTGATGCCGTTTGTCGCGATCCTGTTCGGGCTGGCGCTCATCTGGCTGTACATAAAGAGGTTCCGCAAACCCGCCGCTGCGACCTCCGTTTCAACCGCCGCTCCGGTTGACGAGCGTTACCGCGAGCGCATCGAGAAGGAACTGTCGGAGCTCGAATGATGTTTATCGTTGCCGCCACGATCCTGGTGATCGGGACCCTGGCATTCGTCTTTATGATTCGCACGAAGGATTTGCCGCAGGTCGCGCCGCCGGCACCATGGCGGCACCTCGAAGCGCGCCGGGCGCAGATTTACGAGAACCTCCGCGATCTGCAGTTCGAGTTTCGCGTCGGCAAGCTGTCGGAGCCGGACTACCAGCAGACCAAAGGCAGCCTGCAGTCGGAGCTCGCGATTGTTCTTGCCGAGATCGATCTTCTGAAGAACTCTGACAAGCGGGCTTCCGCTCCCGGAGGCAGTCCAGCGGCTTCGAAGAACGGACAGAGGGCCGCCGCCGCAGCGAATACGTGCCCACACTGCGGAGCGAAGTTTGACCGTGTTCTGAAGTTCTGCGGCGAATGCGGCAAGCCGATGGCGGTGAAGGTATGAAAAGGTTCGCGGGGATTCTGGCAGCGCAGGTCTTGTGCTCAGCGGCGTTCGGCGCGATCGACGGCACCGTCACGAACCGTACGACGGGCAGGCCGCAGCCCGGCATCGCCGTCAATCTGATTAAACTGGGGCGCGGCATGGAGATGGCGTCGAGCGTGAAGACCGACGGGCAGGGTCGCTTCCGTTTCCCGATCGATGCCGAACCGCAGATGCCCTATCTGGTTCAGGCCTTCCATGAGGGTGTCAGTTACAGCAAGATGATCCAACCTGCTACACCCACCAGCGGGCTCGCCGTGGATGTATACGACGTCTCCTCAAACGCCACCGGCGTGAAAACGGGTGAGCACATCATTTTTCTCGAGCCCGGACCTTCGGGTCTTCAGGTGAACGAACTAATCGCCGTCCGTAACGAAGGGAACGTCACCCTGAACGATGAAGCTGGAACGATTCGCTTCTGGCTGCCGCCGGCGGCGAGCGGTCAGGTACGCGTCTCCGTCAGCACGGGCGCGGGGATGCCCATTCAGCGCAAGGCAGAGCAGACAAACCAGGCCAACATCTGGAGTGTCGCGTACCCGATCAAGCCCGGCGAGACTCGCTTCAATCTGACTTACATGCTGCCGGCCGCGGACACATTCCAGAGCCAGATTCTGCATTCTGCCAATCTCCGGCTCGTCGCACCCCACGGCGTTCAGATCTCCGGCGACACCGTAAAGCAACTCGGGACCGAACCGCAGACTCAGGCGACCATCTACTCGGCGCAGGGCCCGAACCTGAACGTGCAAGTATCCGATACGCCGGCTGCGGCTGCGACCGCGCCCGCGGCAGCCGGAGGCGAGGAAGACTCCGGGTCGGGCGTCGAGCAGAAGCTTCCATTCCTCTACAAGCGCCTGCCTCTCATACTCGCGCTGGCGGGCGGCATACTCTTCGTCGGTTTCGTACTGCTGTATCGGAAACAGGCCGGACACGCACCTCCGGTATGACCGGCGCAATCGACGTCGATCATGTCTGGAAATTCTACGGTGACTACCCTGCGCTGCGCGATATCTCACTGAGCGTCGGCGGGGGCACGTGTCTCGCGCTGCTCGGCCGTAACGGCGCGGGTAAGACCACGCTGCTGCGCATTCTTGCCGGCCTTTCGCGGCACGCAAAAGGGAAAGTGAGCATCCTGGGCGAGGACGTTCGCTCCGAGGCCGCTCGCAGACGCATCGGCGTGCTTGGCCACGCGATCGGGGTCTATGACGAGCTCTCCGCCACCGAGAATCTGGTCCTGTTCGCGCGGCTGTATGGGGTGCCGCACCCACGGCGAGCAGCCGAACAGTGGCTGGAACGTACGGGTCTGTCAAACGCTGCGAGCGCGCTGCTGCGCGAGTTCTCCCGCGGCATGCGGCAGCGCCTCGCCGTAGCTCGCGCGTTTATTCATGACCCTCGAGTGCTGCTGCTGGACGAGCCCTTCACGGCGCTGGATGATCGCGCGGTTCTCGTGCTGCAGAACGTTTTGCGGGACGGACTGGCAGCCGGCAAAACGATCATCATGAGCACTCACCAGTTACGCGAAGCGCTCGAGCTCGCGACCGACGTTGCGCTCATAGTGCGTGGAAGGCTGGCGTTTACCGGCGCCCGAACGCCCGAGATGCTCGCGGACCCGACGTGGCTGTATCGTAATTACGGCGAAGCGTAGGATCCTACTCGGTAAAGCGCAGCTTGCGCAGGGTCGCCCGGGGCTCCTCGCCGTCGAAATTTGCAGTAGCCGCACGCTGACGTCCGTTCTCGATTGCGACCAGATACGGCGCGACTTCGAACGGGAAGGCCTTTTTCAGCACAGCCAGATCGTTGGACAGCCCCGCGTTGAAGCCGGTGTTGTTCAGGAACGCACGGGGCATCTGCGGCATCGGGACCGCCGTCGGCACCCCGATCAGCCGCACATCTGCCCATCTATACGCCGCCATCTTCTTCGCCGCTTCGAAACAGTGCAGGCACTGCGGATCAAAAAAGTAAATCAGTGCCTTGCCATTCTGCAGCGACAGACGGCTGCCGTCGACAGTGATGCTGTCGGGTGCCTTAGCCCCGGTCTGCCGCGCAGCGTGCACGCCATAGGAAACGCCCGCGAACACGGCCACCGCTCCGACGATGATCAGCGCCGCACGAATGCTCTGCGCCGGTTGCGCCCACCTCCACGCCAGCCACGCCCCGAGAAGCATCAGCCCGTCGCGCACGAAGAACCACGGGCTCACCGCCTCCTTCAGCCAGGGAAAACAGCTGCAGTCCTCGCCACGCAGGCTGTTGTAGTTGACGGCAAAGTAGGCCATGAACACGATCAGGAGCAGCGCGATCAGCATCGCCCCCCAGCGCCGGAACCGCGGGACCAGAACCAGCACGGCGGCGACGGTCTCCGCGATCCCGACCGTCAGCGCGACCCCCATGCTCCATTCGGCCGGCACTTTCGTCTGGCTCACGCGCGCCGCCCAGACGAACGGATCCGTGATCTTCCAGACGCCTGACGTGATGAACAGTACGGCCAGCAAGAACGCAGACAGCGTGCTCACCCACGTCCTCCAGCCACCCACTTCGAACGCGGAGGCGCGCACACGGGTGTGTGCCATACTGTCATCCATGCTCATTATTCTAGCCCTGTTCGCGCTGGTATCCGCAGGGCTGGGAGCAGACCTCGTTGTTGAAAATGCAGTCATTTACACGCTCGACCCAAAACAGCCGGTGGCGAACAGAATGGCCGTGCGCGCCGGCCGGATTGCCGCGGTGGGCCGCGACGCCGCGCGCTATGAACAGCCCGGCATCCGCCGTCTCGACCTGGGCGGACGTACAGTAGTTCCGGGATTCATCGACTCTCACGGCCACCTCTCGGGCCTGGGCGATCTGCTCGAAAATATCGATCTTCGACACGCGACGTCCGTCACCGCAATCGCTCGCATGGTTCGCGACCGAGGGGGCACCGTTCGCGCGGGCGAGTGGATTCGCGGGCACGCCTGGGATCAGACCAACTGGGGCGGCGCCTTCCCGACAGCAGACGACCTCGCATCCGCCGGCGAGCATCCGGTCTTCCTCAAGCGTGTGGATGGGCACGCGGCCTGGGTTAACCGCCGCGCACTCGAGATTGCCGACATCACCGCGTCCACGCCTGATCCGCCCGGAGGCCGCATAATTCGCGATGCAGCCGGCCGTCCCACCGGCGTGCTGATCGATCGAGCCCAGGCACTCGTCGCGAAGCACATTCCCCAGGCCAGCGCGCAGCAGGTACGGGACCGCATCGCCCGGGCGGCACGTGAATGCGCAACTCTCGGTCTGACCGGCGTTCACGATGCCGGAATCAGCCGCGCTGATCTCGATGCGTATCGGTTCCTCGTGAAGGCCGGCGAACTGCCCATCCGCATCTATGGCATGATCGGCGGAGCCGGCGAGCTCTGGCGCGATTACCTCGCGCGCGGTCCCGAGATCGGGGAGAAGCTGACGGTACGCAGCATTAAGCTGATGGCGGACGGCGCGATCGGATCCCGCGGCGCTGCGATGTGGCAGCCGTACTCGGACGAGCCTGGCAATACTGGCCTCCTCATTCTGACACGAGAGCAGATCGAGTCCACAGCGCACGACGCGATCAGGCGCGGGTTTCAGGTCAACACGCACGCGATCGGCGATCGCGCGAATCGCATCGTGCTCGATGCCTATGGCGCGGTACTCGGCGGCCGCAATGACAAGCGCTTCCGCATCGAGCACGCGCAGGTTGTATCGCTTCCGGACTTCGCGCTGTTCGCGAAGTATGACGTGATTGCCTCGATCCAGTCGACGCACGCGACAAGCGATATGCGCTGGGCGGCCGCCCGCCTTGGTCCCGACCGTCTGGCCGGTGCGTGGGCCACGCAACGGTTCCTCAGGGCGGGCGTGCGCATCGCGAACGGTTCCGACTTCCCTGTCGAAGACCCCAACCCGCTCTGGGGATTGTACGCCGCCGTCACCCGCCAGGAGCATAACGGCAAGCCGCCTGGCGGCTTTATGCCGGACCAGCGCCTCACGCGCGAGCAGGCGCTCCGCAGCTTTACCATCGACGGCGCGTACGCCGCATTCGAGGAGAAGGACAAGGGAACGCTGGAATCCGGCAAACTTGCCGACTTTGTCGTGCTCTCGCATGACATCATAAAGATCGCTGCCGCGGATTTGTTGAAAACGCGCGTGCTGATGACGGTGGTCGGGGGAGAGATCGTCCATTCCAGCCTGCCGTGACGCCTCTGCTGTTGGGCCTGCTCTCTGTCGTACTCGAGGGTGACGTAGTCGTTCCGCAATCGCACTGGCGTGCGATTGACGTAAGAGTTGCGCATGCGGGCACGCTGGTAAAGGCGAGTTTCCGTGCGCCCGCGGACGGATCGCGCGTACAGGCGTACATCGTCACACGCGCGAATGCAGAACGTTTCGCACAGGGCGGTGCGTTGCGTCCACTCGCCATGTCGAGCCCGGCGCGTGAAAGCACGTTCTACTTTGTCGCCGAACGCGCAGGCGACTATATTCTGCTCCTCGATAACCGCATGGAGGGACGCCGGGCAACGCCCGTTCACGTCCGGGTCGAGTCATTGCCCCCGGCCAGCACCGTGCGCACCGTTCCGCCCGAGCGCCGCCGGGTCGTCGAGCTTGCGAGCGTGCTGTTCTTTCTGGCCGTGGTCGCATACTCGGCACGGCAGTTGATGAAGTAGGCAGGGTGCTAATCGAAGAACTCGGCTGCGGCCCGCTTCGTGTGCGCGATGTCTTCATCGGAGTGGGCTGCCGAGACAAACGCCGCTTCGAACTGCGATGGCG
>DASSSG010000771.1:0-8415 GCA_035708545.1 Bryobacteraceae bacterium
GAACTTCCACGCTGCGTCGCCCCAGGAGAACGGGCGATTGCAGTGACCGTGATAGTCTTTTTCTCTTTGGAGAACTCTCTCCCGTCATCAAGGGCCACCGTTATCCTGCAGCCCAGATGCTTCGGGTACAGCCATGTGTACCAGCGAGACGCTGATACCTTGACGCGCCCGGACAAACTCTGCACATCAGCACTGGCAATCCGCCGTGGTTCATACTGTCCGGGCAGCAGGTCTCCATCAATCAGCGCCGTCGCAACCATATACGGGAGACTGTGATCAGCCTCCTCCTTCGTTTGCGGATGCTGGCGGTCTCCGAATTCGCCGCCGCCGATGATGTCGTACGCAACCTGAAAGATGTCCACCTGCACGTCAGAAATCTGCGCCGCATCGAGACCATGGTCACGACGCATCTCGAGTACTCCCTCGATGCATGATTGCGCGTGTACCTCAGCGTTATAACGTTTGATGCTGGTGGCGAGCACGGCATCGAGACTCTCTTCACTCCAGTTGACGTTGAGGCGTTTGCCCAGAGCCTCTTCAAACCCCTTTGTTCCCTCAATCACGTCGAGCGGCCCCGTTATGCCCTCGCGTGCGAGCAGCGTGCCCTGCGTGGCGACCATCGCGGTCTGAGCGGCAGCAAGCCCCTTCCAGTGCGGCACGCGACCCGTCCTCGTGACTGCCAGCGCCACCGAGCTGGTGCCGGTGATGCCGATAGCGTTCGCTGTCTGTTCCGCGTTCAATCCAAGAGCGCGCGCAACGCCGCAGGCGACCGAGTACGCCTGTTGCGTCGTGTGATCGAAGCCGTTGCGCATGATCGGTGCCGCAGCGGTGATGACGCATTGAACGTGGTATGCCAGCGCGAGAGCCGTCAGGAATTCGCGGCCGGAGCAGCCGGCATACTCCGCGGCGCCCAGCACCGCGCCGAAGTTATCGCTCGGATGGCAGGTCTCGCCCGCGGACATGTAATTGTCCATGAAATCGACATAGCGAACGAGAGCGCTGTTATAGAACACGGCGCGATCGAGAGCAGCCGATCCGCCGCCGATCAGCGTACACGATCCTGGAGCGCTGAACAGGCCATTAAACCTGCGAATTGCCTGTACGGGGCCGCCGTCAATTGCCGCGATAGCGCAGCCGACGCTGTCGAGCACGTGCATCTTGAGAACATCCAGAGCTTCCGGGGAAATACGTGAGAATTCTGCTGTGACGGAGTACTCCGCCATCTGCTGCGCTTGCGTCATGAGTTTCATTGTCCTGCCGAAGGGCTTCCGCGTTTGCGCAGTGTATTCACTCGTCGCCGCGCGTCCGAGCCTGTAAGGCGTGATCAACAGTCCGGCACTAATCACGCCTTGTGTATCGTGTCATGTCCTTAGCGTCATCCACGAATCTTCTCGCTCTGCCAAATGAAATATAATGCCCGCAACCTTCTAAAAGGGGCGATATATGAGACTCAGGTTCTGCCTGGCTGCACTCCTGTTTGCCGGACTCGCGCTCGCACAGACCCGTGGAAAGATTCAGGGCACAGTCACCGATGCTACTGGCGCGGTCATTCCCGCCGCCAAAGTCATGGCCACCCACACCAGCACCGCGCGCGAATACGCCACCACCACGAACGAAGTCGGCTTCTACGTGTTCCCGTCGGTCCAGTCGGGCGACTACAGCATCCGTATCGGAGCGCCCGGCATGGACACGTTCCGCGCTGAATTCCTGCTCCAGACCGGCGCGACCGCCGTCATCGACGCGCTGCTGAAAGTCGCCACGGCGGCAACCGAGGTGAGTGTCGTCAGCACTGTCACGCCGATCGTGACCACTACCAGCGCCACGCTCGCCAGCGTCACTGACCGCGCGCGCATTGACCAGCTCCCCATCAGCGGCCGCATGTTCCAGACCCTCGTGGCCCAAACCACACCCGGCATTGACGGTGCCTCGTTCGCGCCGCGCGTCTGGGGTCTCAAGTGGGGCGTCGAATTCCTCCAGGACGGCGCCGTCCTCGGAAATCGCGATATCGGCGAGATCGCCGGCCGTCCGCCCGGCATGGACACGATCGATGAGTTCCGGGTCGAAACCAATAACTCTTCGGCGAAGATGAACCGTCCGGGCACCGTCATCGTGAACACGCGCTCGGGAACGAATCAGTTCCATGGTTCGTTGTTCGAGATCGCCCGCAATAACAATCTCGGTTTCGGCGTCGCGCGCCGGCGCGAGGATCGCTGGAGCCGGCCGCCCCATCTGGTGCGCAATGAGTTCGGCGCCTCCGCGGGAGCCCCCGTCTGGCTGCCGCGA
The DNA here is from genome assembly GCA_035708545.1 of Bryobacteraceae bacterium. Taxonomy (GTDB): domain Bacteria; phylum Acidobacteriota; class Terriglobia; order Bryobacterales; family Bryobacteraceae; genus DASSSG01. The sequence continues at coordinate 2,284 of DASSSG010000771.1, forward strand.
ATCTACGACGGCCGCAATCGCACGTTCTTCTTCACCGCTTACGAGGCCTATCGCAGCCTGACTGCGACGACGAAGGGCGCGCGCCTGCCGACCGAGGCCATGCGTCGCGGCGATTTCAGCAGTCTGATCGACGGCGCCGGCCGCAAATACGTGCTCTACGATCCGTGGACGACCGATGCGAACTGGATGCGCCAGCCGTTCCCGGACAACCAGATCCCGATGACGCGACTGAGCCCGCTCGCGAAATACCTGTACAGCGTTACCCCGGTGCCGAATGAACCGGGAGTGAACCCGCTGATCGCCAATAACTACTGGTATCAGGCGCCCAACAACCGCCTCGAGTGGACCACCACAACGCGCGTCGATCACCGCCTGTCGGAAGCCGATCAGATCTTCTTCCGGTATAGCCACGGTGTGCGCGATACGTACGCGCAGTCGGGCAATAACAACTCGCCGACAACTCTTGACAGAGCGGCCAACGGCACCTTCCGTCCCATCCGTGACAACACCGGCGTAGCCTCGTGGACACACATGTTCTCTCCGACCCTGTTCAGCGAGCTCTCGCTCACCGTCGGTTCCGAGGACCTCAACTTCATCAACATTGGCGATGGCGAAAAATGGGCGACAAAGCTCGGACTTCCCAACCCCTTCGACGAATATGGGTTCGCGAACATCACCAGCACCGGCCTCGGAATGGAGTACGTGACCGCGGCCAATCGCCGCAACAGCATCATCCAGATCTACAGCCTCGATGAGAATCTCACGAAAGTGCGCGGCCGCCATGAGTTCATGTTCGGGGGCCGTTTCCGCTATGAGAAGATGAACGTCCTGCCGGATCAGCAGCAGGTCCAGGGAGCGCACGCCTTCGGCAGTCGCGCCACCGCGCTGTACGACCCCACATCAGGTTCGACTTACAGCGCCGTTCCGTTCACCGGCCACGATGCCGCTAACCTGTTCATCGGGGTTGCGAACAGTTACTCCGCGCAGTTCGTGCGCAAATGGTATGACCTCTCGTCGCGCGAGCACGCGCTCTACTTCCAGGACAACTTCAAGGTGAACTCACGTCTTACCCTGAATCTCGGTGTCCGCTGGGAGTTGTACACGCCCCTTCGCGAAGCGAACAACATTCTGACGGGTTTTGATCCCGCAACCAAATCCGTGGTGAACGGCGCGGACTTCGAAACCATGTATCGCGAGAAGGCATCGACCCCGGCCATCACGAAAATCTTTACCGACATGGGCGTGAAGTTCGTTCGTCCCGAGGACGTCGGCCTCCCGCGCGGCCTGATGTATCTGAATAAGCGGGACTTTGGCCCGCGCCTCGGCTTCGCGTACAAAATGCTCGGCACCGCGAGGCCTCTCGTGGTCCGCGGCGGATACGCGATCTTCGGCTACCCGATGCCTCTCCGCGACTTCAACGCCCGCATGCGGCAGAACCCTCCGACGACCGCCCGGTTCACGAACTCGCTGTCGGATTCCGCGCAGACGCCCGACAGGCTGCCGAATTATGGCCTCCGGTCCGTGCCGCAGATCATCGCCGGCCAGAACAGCAGCAACGCACTCGATCTGAACCGTCCCGGCGGTATCAGCCGGGGCAGCTTCCTTACCAGCTACTTCAATCCGAATCAGCCCACGTCGCGGGCCCATGAATGGAACCTGACCTTTGAGCGTGAGATCGTCGCGAACACTCTTGTGCGGCTGGGCTATGTCGGCACCCACGGTTCGCGCCTCGACATGTATTACTCCTATAACCGCCAGCCGAACGACTACGTCTGGTTCACGACGCAGGGCGTTCCTCGTCCGACCGGCACGTTCGCCGCCACCGCGACGCGTGTCTTCGAAAACACGATGTTCGGCGAGATCGAGGAATACCAGAAGACCGGCTGGTCGAACTCGCAGAACTTCCAGTTCGAGGTCCAGCGGCGGTATTCGAAAGGCTACGGCTTCCAGTTCTTCTACGTGATGAGCAACACTCTGAAGGCGGGCGCCAGCGGCTGGGAAGATGATGTTCTTGGGCCAGCGGGCATCTACCTGCCGGGCTCGGTCCCGCAGGACAGCCAAGAGCGCGCGCGGTTCCTGTTCTACCGCCGGGACACCGAGGTCCCGAAGCATCGTTTCAACTGGAACTGGATTGTCGACCTGCCGTTCGGTCGTGGTAAGAGGTTCGCCGGCGGCGCCGGCGGGGTGCTCGATCGCGTCATCGGGGGCTGGCAGATTGCCGGGCAGGGCTCGATCACCAGCACCTGGTGGCAGTTGCCGACAACGAACTGGAACTTCGCCAGTCCAGTTGAGATTTACGGCACGAAATACCCGGTGAAGGACTGCCGCAGCGGCGTATGCTATGACGCATATCTTTACTACAACGGCTATATCCCGGCCAATCGGATCAACAGCGTCGACGCGCAGGGCAAGCCGAACGGCGTCATGGGAGTGCCTTCCAGTTACAAGCCGTCGCACACGCCGCTGATCCCAATCCCGGCCGACGGCGGTGACCGCGCCGACCCGCTGTTCTCGTTCTACGACAGCAATTACGTATGGATCCCGCTGAAGAACGGCACGTTGCAGCGCACTACTCTCGACACCGGACTCCATCCGTGGCGCAATCAGTATTTCTCCGGCCTCTATGAGTGGTATCAGAACGCGTCGTTGTTCAAGATCATCCGCGTGAATGAGAGGGCCTTCTTCCGGCTGAACATCGACTACTTCAATGTGTTCAATATCCCGGGCATTCCGAAGACGCCGAATACCGAGACCGGCCTTATCGATGCCTCGCGTTCCGGTAACGGAGCACGCGCCCTGCAGTTCGGCTTACGGCTGACCTGGTGACCATGGGCCGGCTTCCGCCGGAGTTCAGTAGGCCGTCATCGCGTCTTCGAAAAGGCGCGCCAGCTCGTCCGGGCCCGCGGGCCGGGGTGCGAGTTTCGTGACGCGGTGTTGCGGCAGCGTCCCCGCAACCAGCGCCGGAATGTCGGCCGAGGTGTAGCCAAGAGCCCGCAGCCCGTTCGGAATGCGGAGCCGCTGCATGATCTCTGTGATGCGGTCGGCGAGAATCCGCCCTGCGTCGCCATTGCGCGCTTTGGCGCCCAGGATCGTTGCGGCTCGAAGGTGCCGTTCGGGGCAGGCTTGCGCTGTGTAGCGGAACACCGCCGGAGCGTTCAGAATCACCGATACGCCGTGCGGCACCAGCGCATGATCCACTCGATACCCCGGCGGCCGGTAATCACGAACCATGCCCGACACGGGGTACGACATTCCGTGCGGGAGATGCACTCCCGAGTTGCCGAACCCCACACCCGCGTATGACGCCGCCAGCAGCATCTGCGCGCGCGCCTCGTCGTCGGACGGGTCTTCGACCGCTCGCGCCAGGTACTCAGCGGTGAGCCGCAGCGCCTCGAGCGACCACACGTCGCTGATCGGGTTCGAGCCCTGATACGCCGGCCGCAGCATCGGCCGGTCCGGCCGCGGGCGTGTCGTGTACGGAACTGCCGTGTACGACTCCACTGCGTGGCAGAGCACGTCGAGACCTGAGGACGCGGCCACCTCGGCCGGCATTGTGCGCGTGTTCTCCGGGTCGAGAATGCCAAGCGTCGGCTTCAGCCGCCGATGCGCGACGCCCGTCTTCGCGTGCAGCTTCGTGTAATCGAAGATCGCAACCCCGGTCGTTTCGCTTCCAGTCCCCGCGGTGGTCGGAATGGCAACCAGCGGCTTCAGCGGACCCGGCGGAGGCAGCCCGCGCCCGATGGGAGGATTCACGTAATCGAGGAACTCAGCCGGAGGGTAGGTCGAGTACAGGTTCGCTGCCTTCGCGGTGTCGATCGTCGAGCCGCCGCCGACGGCGACGAAGCCGTCGAACCCGCCCTCACGCGCCACGCGTGCCGCTTCCAGAAACGACTCGTCCGTCGGCTCGACACGCACGCGATCGAACAACTCGTGCTCGACACGCCCATGGAGGGATTCGAGCGCCGTGTGGACGGGAGGAAGGTTTCGAATGACGGGATCGGTGATAACCAGAACTCGTCGCAGTCCCAGGTCGGCCAGATCCATGCCGACCTCGCGGGTGGCGCCCCAGCCAAAGCGAATGCTGGAGGTCGCCATCTCGAAGGCGTATTCGTTCAGAACCTGCGCGACCATTCTTTCGGCCAGCGTTCGATCACTACCTTCTTGTCGGTATAGAACTCGACGCCGTCGCGGCCCTGCCCGTGAAGCACGCCGAGGAAGCTGTCCTTCCAGCCGCTGAACGGGAAATAAGCCATCGGCGCGGCCACGCCGATGTTCACGCCGATGTTGCCCGCGGGGACTTCATACCGAAACTTCCGCGCTGCATTGCCGTCGGATGTGAAGATCGATGCGGCGTTGCCATACGGGCTCTCGGCAAGGATGCGGATGGCTTTATCGAGCCCGTCCGCGTCCTGGAGCGTCAGCACGGGACCGAAGATCTCGGCGGTCGTGAGTTCGCTGTCGGGGGCGACGCCTTTCAGCACCGTCGGCTTCAGGAACGCGCCGCGCTCCCCGCCCTCGATGCGCGCATTGCGGCCGTCGAGGATGGCTCTGCCGCCCTGCTCGAGACCTTTGCCGATGAGGCCTTCTATTCGGCTCTTGCTCGCGGGCGAGATCACCGGTCCCATCTGCACGCCCTGGTCGAGTCCATTGCCCACGCGCAGCGTGGAAGCGAGATCGGCGATCGCGTCCGTGAACTTTTTTGAAGCCTTCCCGACGGTGATCGCCGTCGATACCGCAAGGCAGCGCTGCCCCGCACACCCGAACGCGCTGTCCGTGACGATCCTCGCGCTCATCTCGAGGTCCGCGTCGGGCATGATCACCACGTAGTTCTTCGCGCCGCCCTGACACTGCACCCGCTTCCCGTGCCGCGACGCCTCGGCATACACATACTTCGCCACTGGCGTCGAGCCGACGAAGCTGATCGCTCGTACTTCCGGATGTTCGAGCAGTGCGTCGACGGCCGTCTTCCCGCCCACCACGAGATTCACGACACCGCCGGGCAATCCGGTTTCGTACAGAAGCTGCACGAGCCGCCGCGCGGTCAGCGGAACGCGTTCCGATGCCTTCAGGACAAATGTGTTGCCGCAGGCAATCGCGTATGGCAGAAACCACAGCGGGATCATGGCCGGGAAGTTGAACGGCGTGATCGCGGCCGTCACCCCGAGCGGCTGCCGGATCATAATCTCGTCGATGCCGCTGGCGACGTCCTCGAGGTTATAGCCCTGCATCAGTGTCGGGATGCCGCACGCTGTTTCCACGTTTTCGATCCCGCGCTGCAACTCCGCGCGCGACTCCGCCAGCGTCTTGCCGTTTTCCTGTGTAGTGAGGCGGGCGATCTCGTCGGCATGCTGTTCGAGCAGTTGTTTGAACCGGAACAGATACTGCACGCGGTTCTGCGGCGGCGTACGCCGCCACTCGGGGAACGCGGCGGAGGCAGCCGAGACGGCAGCCGCTGCCTCTTTGCGGCCTGCGAGGTTTATGCGAGCGAGCACCTCGGCTGTTGCCGGGTTGAAAACCTCATAGGATTCGGACGATTGGGCCCGGCGCCACTCGCCCGCGACGCAGTTCAGAGCCGCGGTGTCTTCAGCAGGTGCAACAGCCATATCTCGTATCATATGCCCGATACGGCGGTAGACGTCCTCGAAAAACGCATTCTGAGCGCGTCTGTGACACAAGCTGTCGTAATTGACTGCGCGCAACCAGACAGCGCTGCACGATTGCTCCGTTAACCAACCGGTCGTCCCGTGAGAACAAGCGCGAGCCAAAATTGTTCAACAGCTCACGATCACGTCGGCTCAACTTCTGCCCGGTTCCGCAGCGTCCCCACTTCAGAACAGGTCTTTGAATTTCAGCCATACCTGCGCACCCTCATGGCTGAAGCCAACATCGATTCGCATAAACACTGTATTGCCGACATTCAATCGAAACCCGAATCCGGCGGATCCTTCGAGATCGTGAAAGGTGAGCTGCGACCGCTTCGGAAACACTTTCCCGGCGTCGTAGAACAGTGCCCCATCGAGGCCGGTGAAAATCTCCCATCGGTACTCGCCATTCAGCACCAGCATATTGTTGTCGTGGAAGCGATACGGTAAGAAGCCACGAACGTCGTCCGAGCCGCCGACGGTTGGCTGC
>DASSSG010000772.1:0-8149 GCA_035708545.1 Bryobacteraceae bacterium
TGCCATCGCGGCCGCTTCCGCGCGCCGCGCCTGTTCGATCTTCTCTTCCGTTGTAAGCAGGGCGACGGCCGGCGAAAACAGCTGCAGATCGCCATTTGTGCGCCCCAGATCCTGCTCGTCCGGCAGACCCGCAAACGGATCCTCGCCCGTGACGGCCGCCGAGGCGATGGCTGAGTCCACCATCGCGCGCAGCCCCTCGGGCGAGAGATCCGACGTATATGCCGAGCCTGCGTTGCGCCCAACGAGCACGCGTACCCCGACACCTCGCGAGCCGGCATCCGTCAGCCTCTCCACTTCGCCAAGACGGACATTCACGGAAAACTCGTCGTACTCGACAGCAGTGCACTCGGCATCCGTGGCGCCGCTGCGAGTTGCGAGCCCGACTACCTCCTGCGCGGTCTCGCAGAGGCTCACGCCGTACCCCCGACGGTCAGTTGATCGATGCGAATCGTCGGGATACCGACGCCCACCGGCACGCTCTGGCCTTCCTTGCCGCAGATGCCGACGCCCTCATCGAGCTTCAGGTCATTGCCGACCATGCTGACGTACTTGAGCGCCTCCGGCCCGTTGCCGATCAGAGTTGCGCCGCGCACCGGGCGCGTGATCCTGCCGTCCTCGATGAGATAACTCTCCGAAGCGGAGAACACGAAGTTCCCGCTCGTGATATCCACCTGGCCGCCGCCGAAGTTGGCGCAGTACAGCCCGCGCGGGACAGAACGGATGATCTCGTCGGGATCGCTTTCGCCGGCGAGCATGAACGTGTTGGTCATCCGCGGCAGCGGGATGTGCTGATAGCTTTCGCGCCGGCCGCTGCCGCTCGAAGCGGCCTTCATGATGCGGCTGGACAATTTATCGCGCAGATAAGCGCGAAGAATGCCGTTCTCGATGAGCACGTTCTGCTGGGTGGGCGTGCCCTCGTCGTCCACGTTAAGCGAACCGCGGCGGCGTGCGATCGTGCCATCGTCCACCACGGTGCACAAAGGGCTCGCCACCTGTTGCCCGATGCGGTTGCTGAATGCCGAGACGCCTTTGCGGTTGAAGTCGGCCTCGAGCCCATGTCCGACCGCCTCGTGCAGCAGAATGCCGGGCCAGCCCGGGCCGAGCACGACTGTCATTTCCCCGGCGGGCGCGGGCGCCGCATTCAGTTGCACGATTGCCTGCCGCGCCGCTTCGCGCCCGAAATACTCGGGCGTTTTCTCGTTCAGGAAGAAGTCGAGCGAGACGCGCCCGCCGCCGCCCGAATAGCCTCGCTGCGGCGGCCCGTTACCTTCGCGGGCCAGCGCCGCAATCCCAATCCGCGCCAGGGGCTGTCGATCGTAGCTGAGGATGCCGTCGCTGGTGGCCACCAGAATGTATCGCAGGTTGTCGGCATATCCGGCCTGCACCTGAAAAACACGGGAGTCCGCGGCGCGTGCCGCTCGATCTGCGCGGCGAACCAGCTCGACACGTTCGCTGAGCGCCGTCTCCGATGGCGCTCTCAGGACCGGGTAGAGGTTGCGCCCATTCGGCTCCGTGAAGCCCGTCTTATCGATCTTTGAGGGCCCTCGCGCAATGTGCGCGGCCACCCGCGCCGCGTTCCGAATCTTCTCGGGCGAGAGATCGTCGCTGTATGCGTACCCCGTACGCTCGCCCGCGATCACGCGAATCCCGACACCCAGCGAGACACCCTGAGTGGCGCTTTTGACGATGCCCTCGTCGATGCTGATCGAGCTGGTGGTGAGGTATTCGAAATACAAGTCGGCGTACTCGCCACCCGCCGAGAGCGCTTCGGAAAGATAGTCCTCGAGGTCCTTTTCGGTAATCCCGAATTTCTGCCTGCAGAACGTGTCGGAAAGCGCCATCTGCTTTCAGGATAGTGGGGCAGGCCGGCAGCCTGCGGCGGGTTGTAAACCGGATTGTCAACCCGGCTGTCACCCCTCCGGGCTAGAAGTACTCTTTGTGGGACCGCCCGCGGCCCTGAGTGCCGCCTGCCGGGGCCCTGGACGGCCTGGGCTGCGCCGGTGCCCGTGGAGCGGTTTTCTTTGCCGTGGCCTTCTTCGGTGCCGGCTTCTTGCGCGCCACCCCAAGCGCCTGCTCGAGCATCTCCTCGAGCACTTTCTTTTCCGACGCCTGCATCACGCGGTTGAACTTCTCTGGCTTGTCGCTGATCACCGAGCGCAGCCGCGCAAGCCATTCATACGATTCCGCCGCCGGGTGCTCGCGGATGTCGCGAATGAGCGTGAGCGCCGTGTCGAAATCCGGAATCGAGCGATAACAGCGCAGCGCCTCTTTCAGATCGCCCGCCCGGCGGAAAGCTTCTGCAGCCTCGGCAAACCGGCCGAGACCGTCGAGGCAGGCCGCTTCCAGCCGGTGGTCACGTTCCGTCCTCTTCTCGAGCAGCGCCAGCGCCGCGCTGAACTTCCGGTTCTTCATCAGAAGCTGGACAGAGCGCTCCTGCAGCCGCTGCGTCCGTTCCGACGCGTCTGGCAGCCTGATGGTCTCGTAGAACGGCGGCAGAATTTCACTCAGAACCGCTGCGTTATCTCCTGCGGGAAGCGCGCCTTCGAGATCACGGACCCAGTCCGCGAGTTGGCTGCCCAGCTCGGTGAGCAGCCACGGCTCGATGTGCTGGCGGTTCCGGGACATGGTCTGGACGAGATCGCCGAGCGCGGCCAGGTTCTCACCGGAGCGCGCGCGCAGAACCCGCTCGAGATCAGTGATGATCGCCGCGAGCCCGGCGCGTCCGGCGTTCAGGGCCGCAACACGCGCTTCCCGAAACAGGTCGGGACGACCCAGCTCCGGCGGCAACGGCGCGCGGCGGTGCGCAAGCGAGAAGCAGATCTCCGCTGCCATCCCGTATACAGCCGCGCGAAAGCTCTCATCAGTTATGGCCGCGGGAGCGCCGGGCTCGCCAAGCAGCGCCACCGCCTGATTGACACGCGAGAGCGCCAGCTCCGGCCGTATCTGAAGGAACTGCCGCGCATCCTGCTGGCAGCGCTGGATGCGCTCTTCAAGATCGAGCGCCTCCTCATCGAGTGTTTTCACAATTGCCGAAGGGACAGAGGGCGCGATGCCGCCCACCGTCACACCGTAGTTGAGGAAGCTGAGACTGTCCTGCACCACTCGCGGCGCAGGCTGGATATCGAGCCACAGCAGACGTTCTGTCGGCCGGCTGAGCGCCACGCGCAGGGCGTCGATCGAGAGCCGTTTCCGCAGGCTGTCGAGGCCTGTGGTAAATGTGTGCGCTTCTTTCAGGATTCGATCCAGATGGCGCCCGCCATCGAGCACGCAAACGGAATGGAAGTCGAGACCCTTGATCTCCTGCACCGTCAGAATCGACCGCCGCAGGTTCTCCGGAAATTCTCCGGGAACTTCATCGTCGAGCGTCACCAGTGCGAGTCCCTCGCGTTGCGCGAGATTCTGCAGCAGCTCGTTCAAGTCGGGCCCGGGCGCCGCCGTACAGTACAGAATCTGATCCGTGGCATCGTCTTCGATCTCGGCATATCCGGTGCCGCTCGGCCGGTCGCGCTTCTCGATCACCGAGTACAGATCCCAGACGCGATTGACGAGCCGGGCGATTCTCTCCGGGCTCCGCAGGTTCGTCGAAAGCCTGAATTCCGACGGTGTGGCGAGCAACGTGTGCAGCATTTCGCTCATCCACGCCCACTCGAAGTCCGTCGGACGCACCGTCTGCGCCTCGTCGCCGGCGAGCAGGAGAGGAATCATGTGCTTCCGCCGGCGGTTGATGGCCGCTGCAAGCTGAATCACCACGAACGACTCGAGAGCTGTAAGGTCCTGGCATTCGTCCACCGCGATGCAGTCGAAAGCCAGAAGCTCGGGAGCGATCGCTCCGGGATGATCGGGCCGTGCCAGTTCCCGCCCCGCGCGCCATGCGAGAGCGAGTTCCGGAAAGTACCGCTCGGCAACCGGCCGCTTATCAGCCTTCTCGAGCCGCACGATCGCATCGATCGCCGCCGCGGCAGCCGCCTGGCCGATGTACATGCTGCGCCGAGTCCGGTAGTTGCGCTCGGATACGCGTGGGCTGCTGCAGGCCTCGAAGCGTCCCGCCGCGATCGGCAGCGCCGAACCTGCTATGTGCGCGTGCACCTCATCGTAGAGCGCGTTGCGGTGGTCATTCCATGGTGCAATCGATCGGGCAATCGGTCCCAGATCGCTGCGAAATTGCCGGCGCGCTTCCTGCGGATCCTCCGGCGGCGCTTCTGTCCGCAGAAGCTCGCGCAGGAAGCTGTCGAACGTGACGACATGGAAACGGCGGCTGCCGGCACAATAGCGATCGAAATAGAGACGAGCCAGCGCAGCGAGTTCGCGGGAGAAGGTCAGATACAAGACCTGCTCGGCCCCCGTCTGATCGGCGGCGTGCAGAAGGGCCGTGGTCTTGCCGCTCCCGGGATGCCCTTTCAGCATACGAACTGCCTGGCGAGCGCCCGCGAAGCGTGCCTGAGGCTGTGTCCACGGACTCGGGCCATACTCTTCGCGCCGCATTTCCGCGACCGACACTTCGAGATAATGACCGTCGAGCGACTGCGCGGGAGCAGCCGAATGGTCATCGTGATGGCGGATGTCGCGAACGAAGATCGAGCGTTCGGGCGTGCTGGCAAAGCCCTCGCCATCCCGCAGCGGCGGCGCTCCCCGGGGTGCCCACCACGCGTAAAAATGGCTGCCCTGATTTCCGCCCAGCCGCGAGCGGCGCCACCCGCGGTTGACACCGTGCGTCGCCTTGAAGTGGAGTCTCCGCTCGTCCACCGCGAGACGCTGCAGCAGAAGACTGGCCCGCTTTCCGACCGGATGATTGCGATGTCCTGCGAGCTTTTCGAGAAAATCCTGGTGACAGAAAACGGGATTAGCGGGCGCGCCGGTCGAAAAGTCGCCGGCAAACAGCCACGGCTGCGGAGTTTGCATGTCTTCTGGTCTACATTTTGTCAGACTGCGGGCTGGATTGCAGCGGTTTTTCGCAAACAACGCAAGCGCGGCGGTGCGGGGCTGTAGACTGTTGATGAAGCTATGTCAAGTCACTCCTTCTCGCGGCGCCATTTCTTTTGTGGCTCGCTGTTGGCCGGCGCTGTTCCGGCCGGAGGCTTCGGCAGCGCGCCATCGCTGAAAGCGCTTGGCTACAAGTCGCCGAATGAGAAGCTCAATATCGCTGCGATTGGCGCGGGCGGGAAAGGCGCGAGCGACATCGCGGGTTGCATGACGGAGAATATCGTCGCTCTCGCCGATGTCGACTCGAAACGCGCCGAACGCACCTTTCTGCGATTCGAAAATATTCCGAAGTATACCGACTTCCGCCGCATGTTTGACAAGCAGGGCAACGAGATCGATGCCGTCATCGTCGCCACGCCGGATCACATGCACGCGGCAGCCACTCTCTGGGCGATGGAGCGCGGAAAGCACGTGTACTGCCAGAAGCCGCTGACGCGTACGATCGCCGAAGCGCGCCTGCTCGCCAGCGCGGCCGCGAAGTACAAGGTCGCGACGCAGATGGGTAACCAGGGCTATTCGAACGAAGGCACGCGCCAGTGCGCCGAGATGATCTGGGCCGGCGAGATCGGCAACGTTACCGAAGTGCACGCATGGACGAACCGCCCAATCTGGCCGCAGGGTCTGACGGAGCTGCCGCCCGAAGCGCCCGTCCCCGAGACGCTCGACTGGGACAACTGGCTCGGTGTCGCGGCCATGCGGCCGTACAGCTCCGCGTATGCGCCGTTCAACTGGCGCGGCTGGTATGACTTCGGCTGCGGCGCGCTCGGCGATATGGCGTGCCATATACTTGGCGCTCCCAATATGGCGCTGATGCTCAGCGCGCCGACCAGTGTCGAATGCATCCGCAAAGACGGGACGAGCCCCTTCACGTTCCCGAAGAAATCCGTAATCCGTTTCGACTTTCCCGCCCGTGGTTCGATGCCGCCGGTGAAGATCTTCTGGTACGACGGAATGACGGGCGCGCCCGCGCTTCCGGTCACGATTCCCGCGGGCGAACTGCTGGGCGACATTCCTCGCAGCATGATGGTCGAGCTCGGCCTCGCGGTCGAGCGGCCGGACTTCTCGCCCGCGGGCGTCGGCTTCGGTCAGGGCGGCGGGCGGCGTCCGGATGCGGCGCCTGCGAAACCCGCAACCGCGCCTCCGAAACGAGCGATGGGCGAGAACGCCGTCATTCCCCCGAACAGCAACGGCAGCCTCTTCGTCGGCGACAAGGGGCTGATCACGACCGGCACCTACGGCGCCGGCACCCGCCTGCTGCCGGTAGCGAAGATGAAGGACTATAAGTTCTCACCGCAGTTTCTCACCCGCTCGCCGGGCCACTACCGCGACTGGATCCGAGCTGCGAAGGGTGGCGAGCGCGCGTGCTCGGACTTCAGCATCGCCGCACCGTTCACGGAATGGATCCTGCTCGGCACTCTCGCACTCCGGTTTGAAGGCAAGCTCGACTGGGACAGCGCAAAGATGCGCGTCACGAACGTGCCCGAAGCGAACCAGTACATCCGGCCGAAGTTCCGCAAGGGCTGGAACATCAGCTGACGCGCGCGCGTGTCCTCGTGGCGGCGGCGGCCGTGCTCTTTTCGACCGGCGGCGCGGCCATCAAATCGACATCCCTGAGCGGCATTCAGGTCGCCGGCCTGCGGTCCCTGGTTGCGGTGGTCGCGATCGTGCTCCTGTTGCCCGAAGCGCGACGTGGCTGGAGGTTGCGGCATGTACCCGGCGCGATCGCCTACTCCGGTACCCTGATCGCGTTCGTTCTCGCGAACAAGCTCACGACCTCGGCGAACGCCGTCTTCCTGCAGCATGCGGCGCCGCTGTTTGTGCTGCTGCTCGCGCCGCTGCTGTTGCACGAGCGGGTACGCCCGTCGGATCTGGCGTTCATGGCCGCGGTGGCGTTCGGGATGGCGCTCTTCTTCGTATCGGCCGAGCGGGCGCACGCCACGGCTCCCGATCCGGCGCGCGGGAACCTGTTCGGAGCTCTGTCGGCCGTAACGTGGGCCCTGACGCTGATCGGACTCCGCTGGATCGGGCGCACCGGGGCGTCAGCGATGCCGCCGGTGGTCCTGGGCAACGCCATGATCGCGCTCACGATCGTGCCGCCGAGCTGGCCTTCGAGGCTGTCCCCCACTGATGCCGCGGTGCTGCTCTGGCTCGGAGTCTTTCAGATCGGGCTCGCGTACGTTTGTCTGACGCGAGGGATCAGGCGGCTGCCCGCGCTCGAGGCGACAACCATCCTGCTGCTGGAGCCGGCGCTGAATCCGGTCTGGGCGTGGCTGGTGCACGGTGAGCGGCCATCGGCGCTGTCGCTGGCCGGCGGCGCGATCATCATAGCGGCCACGATCGCGAGAGTACGGTCGAAAGCAACAGAGCCGGCCTCGGCTGTCTGACGCGCCGCTCACATCTGTGCTAGAATCCGCAGACGCTGCCGGCGCGGGCACGTACAATGGCGGAACCGGAAAACGCGAGCACCTTCGGTCCTGGCGCCGCGGCCGCGCGGCGAGCGGTCGCGCGGCCCGCGGGAGATCCTCTCAGTCCGGGCCAACTCCTCTGTGCCAGGTTCCGCATCCTGCGGCGCGTCGGACACGGCGGCATGGGCTTCGTGTATGAAGCGTTCGACGAGAAGCTGAATCGGCGCGTGGCGCTCAAATGCGCAAGGACCGGTTACGCCCAGCGTCTGTCGCCCGAGGTTCGGCTCGCAAGCGAAGTCAGCCATCCGAATGTCTGCCGCATTTTCGAGATCCACACCGACGTAACACCCGACGGACCGATCGACTTCGTAACGATGGAGTTCCTGGAGGGCGAGACGCTCTCGCGCCGCCTCGCCGGCGGCAAGTTGCCGGAGAAGGAAGCGCGCAGTATCGCACTGCAGCCTGCTCGGGACTGGCGGAAGCGCACCGCCACCGGGTCATTCACGGCGACCTCAAGAGCGGCAACGTCATCCTCACCCGCGGACCCGACGGCTCGACGCGCGCGGTCATCACTGATTTCGGCCTGGCGCGCGGGGCTGACGACCGTGTTGCCGTGGGAGGCACACCCGGGTACGCAGCGCCCGAGTTACTCACCGGCGAGCCGACCACGGTCGCCTCGGACATCTACGCACTCGGTGTCATCCTGCACGAACTTGCCTGCGGACTTCGCCCCGACCAGCTCGCCGCCGCGATGGCGAGCACCG
>DASSSG010000773.1:0-2740 GCA_035708545.1 Bryobacteraceae bacterium
CATTGCCGGGGGCTTGAACACGTCCGTCCACAATCTCGAGACGAACGCCTCCGCAGTTCGACTCGGTACGCAAGAGTCTTGCAATCGTTGCTCGGATTCTGTTCAGAGCGGTCGCATTCCCCAGATCGCTCCAGCGTGCCGGATGTCGGCGTGTAAAGTAAACGAACCCCGGCTGGGAGTGGTTCGCTTTGACTGCGGCCCAATACGGGTTCAAATCGGGTGGTCGGATCAGAGACCAGCGTGCATCTCTCGATTCATAGACCCCTGTGATCCCGCGATCCTCTCCGAATCTCTCGCCGTCAGCATGGGAGCAATCGGTGACGACCAGTTCAGCCCGTCCATCACGGTTTACGTCTCGCAGGATGGCGGGCATCTTGCCCGGTCCTCCATTCTTCGGTAAATAGGTTTCAATCATCCAGGGCATCGGCCAACCATCCCCGTCGAACATAAGGAACGCGAGATCGACGAGGTCGATGCAGCGACCGTTTCCCGGCATGTGTGCCGCAATCATGAGGTCTTTTCGGCCGTTCGCATCGAAGTCGCCCTCCCAGACATCCGTCCAGCCGACCCCGCCACTGGTGCTGATCATCGCTCGCCATGGCCTGCCACGATGGTCGCGGCCCTCGAACCGGCTGTCGGGGCGGCCAATAAAGTTTGCCTCGCCAGTATCGCCGGGGAATACCTTCACTGATCCAAAATCGGCCGAAGGCCGTTGGTCATCCTTTGTTTTCAAATGTCCGATCTCGCCGACGTAACGAACCGGCTGGAACCGCTGAGCCCGCACGACCGCGCGGAATCCAATGATGAGCAGGAAAGCTGCGCCTGTCGCCTTTAGAAGTTTGAACTGCGCATCTCCAGTATCACGCGATTCACTACGGACGCAAACGCACCCCCCAGTCACAAGTACTGGTAGTGTCGGCCTTTCACGCCGTGCGGCCGGTGGCCGATACGATGCGGCGCAACAACGCCTATGCTTCTTGCTTTCAACTAGTCGAAGCCGCGCAGACGGTAGATCGTTGCAGCATGTACATTGAACGTCTGGGCGAGTTCTCCGACGGCCTTGCCCTCTTCGAGAAGTCTCAGGATGAGCTGCCGCTGATCGCTGTTCAGCTTTGGTGGGCGGCCAAAACGGACTCCCGGTCGCATCGCAGCATTCCGGCCCGCGGCTGTTCTCTCGCGAATCAGGTCTCTCTCGAACTCCGCAATCCCTGCGAACACGGTCATAATCATCTTCCCCGTCGCTAACGCGGCAGGCCATGGAATATCGGATCATTGCTGCCGCGGGGGTGTACGGCCGCGTTTTCCTGACCCGGACTGACTGTCGGTGCGCGGCGGTTTCGGCCACTCCGGCTGAGTGAAATCCTTCGCCGCCTGCCGTTTCGTTGCAGTACGTCAGCATCGGCCCCGGCGAGCCAGGCTCCTCACAACGTTTGTTGTGACGTGGGTGAAGGTCGAGCAGGCTGTCGCCGTGTCTTGCTCTCGAAATGGAGCGGCGCAGTCGTGCCGTCAGACGTGAGCGCATCGTGCAGAGCGCGCGTATCTTTCACCGCATGTGCTCGCTGCCGACGTGCCGGCAGGTGGATCGCTGTGTTGCCGGCTGTGCGATATGGTGGCGCTCAGCGGAAAGAGTTGCTCGCGTTCGGGCCAGGTGCAATGATGCACCGTCGTCGCCGGCCGCGGGCTGAACGCCTGTCCCAAACGGACGACCTCAATCCGCTTACTGCACGTCCTCGGGCGCGACCGGCTTGCGGTCCTTTGCGCCCGCCCAGCGAATAAACGCGACGAGGTCCGCCAGTTGCTCCGCGGTGTATTTCTCCTGACCCGGAGGATGCTTCCACTTCGTGTTGGAAGCAATCTCGCCGATCTCGGCTCGGGCCATCTCGCGCCGGCTCATCGCGGCGAGATCAAACAACGTGAGTGATGTTTCGCTTTCCCCAATCTTCAGCGCCGGGAACGCGGCGCCTGCTTTCGGCCGGACTTCGACCACCTTGTCGGTGAGCTGCGTGGTGATCGCGGTCGCAGTAGCGCGCGGTGGAAAACGCGCCCACATCTTCAGGTCCGGCCCGACGGCCGTTCCCTGCCCCGCGAGCGCATGGCAGTTCGCGCAGGCTTTCGGCTTTGCCGTCCTGAGGAACAATTCCTGTCCGCGGGCGGCCTGTTCCGGGACGTCCGTTTGCGCACCCGCAGGTGCAGAGGCCGCCAGAAGTAAGGCGGCAAGCCCGATCTTGAAGCGTGACATTCCGCATCCGTCATATCACAAAACGGCGGCCGGTTGCAGACGAGAGGGAACGTACGTCATCGCACCGGCAGCGCCAGCACTTTCGCGGGGTTCTCCCTGCTCATGATGTCCAGTTCGCGCGATGAGAGACCGGCGGCGGCAAGACCCCTGAGGAAGGCTTCAAAACCGTCCGGGTGGAGCGGATTGCCGGTCTGGCCGAGATCGCTCGAAAGAACGCAGTTCTCGGCTCCAACAGCGCGAATCGCCACGACGTAGTCGGCCAGATCGAACATCTTGTTGGGGCCGATGAGAGCGTTGTAAACAAACTCGAGCTTTCCGCCGAGCCGCGCTGCTTCGCGCATCTGTTCGATACTCATTCGCACCGGCGCCAGCATGGCATGAGTAACGATTATTCGGTCAATGCCGCGGCGGCGGGCCTCCCGAATGAGCATCACCACCTCGGCGGGCGACGAGTGGCCGGTCGCCAGAACGAGATTGTTCCTGGCGATGGTATCGAGTACC
>DASSSG010000774.1:0-5262 GCA_035708545.1 Bryobacteraceae bacterium
ATACGAGCATGAGGGGGCGTTTAGAATCAATGCCGCAGCCTGTCAGTTACTCTGACAACCCACCCCGCGGGCAGCAGGCTGCGCACCTCGAAAACGCCCTTCTCCGGTCTCACGTGAGCCTGTTCGGACCCTGGACGTCCCGATACTCACATTGCTCGTACCGTCACCGATAAACGCATCCAGCTGGAGTTGCATGCCCCGGACAACTCTTGTGTTGCTATAAAGGCTTTATGGTCCGACTATTTGCCTCCGTCCTGCTTGCCTGCACGCTGCTGTTCGGCCAGGCAGGCGCTCCCGCAAAGAGCAAGCCCGCAAAGCCGCCGAAAACAGCAGCCGAAAAGTCCGCAGGCGCCAAAACCGACACCGCGACATCAGCCACTCTCATCGACCTCAACAGTGCCAGCGCCGACGAGCTCAAAACGCTGCCCGGGATTGGCGACGCCTACGCAGACAGCATCATTAAGGGCCGGCCTTATCGTGCGAAGAATGAGCTGGTGCAGAAGAAGATCATTCCTGCCGCGACGTACGCGAAGATCAGGAACCGGGTTATCGCCAAACAGCAGTAGCGCGCGGCCGGCGGTCGGCCTGATACCCTGAGAGAAATGGCCGCCAACGCCGCCAATCCGCCAACAGTTCCCGTAAGCCGCTGGGTCGGCAAGGTCTTTCTCGCCTGGCTGGTTCCGGGCGCCGGCCATTTCCTCCTGGGCCGAGTTGTACGCGGCGCGCTGATTGCCGTCTCCGTCGTAATCATGTTCGTAATGGGCCTGCTCATGCGCGGCGCAATGTTCGAGCCGCAGACTGGCGACCTGCTGACGACGCTGATTTACTACGGAGGTTTCATCGGCAACGTGGCTTCGGGCTCGCTGTATATTCTCGCGACGGCCCTCGGCTACAACCAACCGGACGTTGCCGGCCACGTTCACGACTATGGGACGAAGTTCCTGGTCGCCGCGGGCCTCCTGAACGTGCTCGCTATGGTGGACACGTGGGAGATCGCTACAGGAAAGAAGAGCTGATTCAATGCCGAAGATGAACCTGACTCACTTCGAGGCAGCCGTGGTGTTCGCCTTCTTCACGTCGATTGTGCTGGGTATCGTCACGAAGAAGACGGACCGGGAACGGATCCGCTACGGCGCCTACTGTTTCGGGTGTTTCATCGCGGCGCTGTTCGGACTTGCCTGGCTGATGAAGTTAGGGCACGGGTAAAGCTGCTACTTACAATCGCCCCTGCAAACCGTCTCTTCCACCACGCGGGCCGCGGTCATACGGCCGGGATTTGACGGATCGGGCCTGCGAATGCTCACGCGCTCCACGGCGCCGCCCACTGTCGGAACACGCTCCAGCACCCGCTGTTCCTGCAACACAGGCTGCGCATCTGAGGCCGAGCGCGATCGCCCAGGCGCATGCGGCGCGTACACGTCTACGGTCGTCTGCTCGGCGCCGTTCACCTTCTCAGTCCGGCTCACGGTCTGCTCGATCAGCCGCCCGTATTCATACCGCACCGAGTTCTCGACAGGCACGCCGCCTTCGCCGGTCGTGCGCTCGACCAGGCGCCGCGCCGCCTCCTCGAACCGGCCCTGCTGATCGCGGCGAAGCACGGTCACGTTCTCGCGGTCTTTCGTACTGAACGCCTCCCGCCGCTCCACGAGCTCCATCCCGCCGTTCAGTGTCGGCCGCTCCACGGCCGTGCTCGTCGTGGTCGTGCCGCCCGTCGTGCGCGCCTGTGTCAGGCTGCGCTCGGCCAGTTGAAAATTGCCATTCACATCACCGCGATATGCGGTCGCGGCTGTGGTCATCGTGCCGTCCGTTTCCCTGCGCTCCTCGATCCGAACGCGCTCCGGCGGACCAGGCTCGCCCGTACGTGTGTAACGGCGCGTCACTCGCTCGATGATGCGCGTGGTCCCGTCGTCGCTGACAACCCGCTCTTCCGTCGATTCGAGCGGCACCTCGCGGCCGTTAATGCTCTGGACGATCTGCCGGCTCGCCGTAGTGCCCGGGCCCTGTAGCCGCGCCGACTTTCCCGCCTCGATGCGCCGGCCGTTCACGTCAAACGTGTAGGTCGAGCTGCTCGAACCCTCCTGCGCCAGTGCGGGCAGACACACGAACAGAATCCCGAGGTACCTCACACCACCAGCCTAGAGCCGCTGTACTACGCTTGCAATGAGTGGAACCCCCTGGCAGACTGACCCGCCGGAGCTTCCTTGCCGCTCCCTCGCTGCTTGCCGCGCCGCCCGCGCGCCGGCCGAACATCCTTCTGATAATCACCGACGATCAGGGCTACGGCGATCTCGGCTGCCATGGAAATCCACACCTCAAAACGCCGAATATCGACCGCATAGCCGCCGAAGGCGTCGAGTTCACGCAGTTCCATGTCACGCCGGTGTGCGCTCCAACGCGTGCCGGCCTGTTGACCGGCCGGTACAACTACCGAACCGGTGTCGTCGACACGTACCTCGGCCGCGCCATGATGCACCCGGACGAGCTCACGGTCGCCGAAATGCTGCGCGAAGCCGGATACCGCACGGGCATCTTCGGAAAATGGCACCTCGGCGACAACTACCCACTGCGCGCCATCGACCAGGGTTTCGAGGAGGCACTGGTGCATACCGGCGGCGGCATCGGCCAGCCGTCGGACCCGCCGGGCAATCGCTACTTCGACCCGATTCTCTTTCACAACGGAAAGCCCGAAAAGCACACCGGCTACTGCACGGACGTGTTCGCGAACGCTGCCATCCGCTTTATAGAGCAAAACCGCTCCCGCCCATTTTTCGCTTACCTCGCAACGAACGCTCCCCATGTGCCACTCGAGATCGCCGAAACCTGGGTAACGCCGTACCGCCGCATGGGTCTCGATGCGATCACCGCAGCGGTATACGGTATGGTGCAGAACGTTGACGAAAACGTCGGCCGGATACTCGAAGCCCTGCGGTCCACAGGCGTGGAGCGCGACACCATCGTGCTGTTCATGACTGATAACGGCCCGCAACAGGCGCGCTATAACGCCGACATGCGCGGCCTCAAGGGCAGCGTCTATGAAGGCGGCATTCGCGTACCGCTGTTCGTTCGCTGGCCCGGCAGGTTTGATGGCGGCAGGCGTGTGGACGGCGTCTGCGCGAACATCGACCTCGCGCCGACGTTGCTCGAGCTGTGCGGCATCCGGCCACGGGCGAAGCTCGACGGTGTGAGCCTCGCGAGCCTCACCTGGCCCGAACGGAGCCTCTTCTTTCAGTGGCATCGAGGAGATGTGCCGCAGCCGCACCGCGGCGCGGCCGTGCGCTCCGGCCGCTGGAAGCTCGTCCACGGTACCGAGCTGTATGACCTCGGCGTTGATCCTGCCGAAACAAAGGACGTGGCGGCCACTCACCCGGAGGTCGTGACGAAGCTCGTGACGGAGTATGAGCACTGGTTCCGTGACGTCTCGGCGACACGCGGGTACGTGCCGCCGCGCATCGTGATCGGGTCCAAACACGAAAATCCAACCCTGCTCACGCGGCAGGACTGGCGCGGGCCGCGTGCCGGCTGGGATAAGAACTCGATCGGCCATTGGGAGGTCGAGGTCCAGCGCGAAGCGCGCTACCGAGTCACACTGCGATTCGAGGGCGCCGGCGAGGCGCGCTTCCGCCTCGGCGCCGTGGAAGTGGCGGCGAAGCCCGCGCCGGGCGCCACCGAGCACACGTGGAACAACGTGCGGCTGCCGGCCGGTCCCGCTACCCTCGAGGCGTCCATCGGCAATACCGGCGTCCGTTATGTCGAGGTCGAACGTCTCTGAATCGCCATGCTGATCGTCCACGTTCACGTACACGTCAAGCCTGAGTTCGTCGACGCATTTCGCGAGGCGAGCCTCGAAAACGCCCGCAACAGCCTGCGCGAAGCCGGCATCGCCCGCTTCGATGTGATCCAGCAGTCGGACGATCCGACCCGGTTCATCCTGGTCGAGGTCTATCGCACGGCGGATGCGCCCGCGGCCCACAAGGACACCGCGCATTACGCGAAATGGCGGGACACCGTCGCTTCCATGATGGCCGAGCCGCGCTCGAGCGTGAAATACGTCAACGCTTTCCCGGGCGACGAGGGCTGGTAAATGAACTTCGACTTCGCTACTGCCGGGCGCATTGTCTTTGGCCAGGGCACAGCGAAGCAGGTTCCCGGTCTGGTGCGCAGCTTCGGATCGCGCCCGCTGGTGGTCACCGGAAGAACCGTGGACCGCGGGCTCGCTGTTGTGAACGGGACCCCATTCGCAGTGCCCGGCGAGCCTACGGTTGACCTGGTTCGCTCGGGCGTGGCGAAAGCGCGAGCTGCCGATTGCGATGCCGTAGTCGCGGTCGGCGGCGGCAGCGCGATCGACGCGGCAAAGGCCATCGCGGCTCTGGTCACGAACTCGGGCGAACCGCTCGATTACCTCGAAGTGATTGGCCGCGCGCGGCCCCTCGAACAGCCGCCGCTCCCGTTCATCGCGGTCCCGACCACCGCCGGCACCGGCTCCGAGGTGACACGCAACGCCGTACTCGGCTCTCCGGGACACGCGGTCAAGGCAAGTCTGCGGAGCCCGCTCATGCTCGCGCGTGTTGCCCTGATCGACCCTGAACTGAGCGTCGGTCTGCCTGCCGAAGTGACTGCGAGCACGGGACTGGACGCGCTGACGCAATTGATTGAGCCATATGTTTCGGTGCGCGCGAACGCCATGACGGACGTTTTCTGTCTGGAAGGCATGTGCCGGGTGCGGCGTTCGCTCGCTCGTGCACACCGCGACGGCACGGATCTGGAGGCCCGTGCTGACATGTCGTTCGCGGCCCTGCTCGGCGGGCTTGCGCTCGCCAACGCCGGCCTCGGCGCGGTCCACGGATTTGCCGCGCCGATCGGCGGAATGTTCGACGCCCCGCATGGCGCCGTGTGTGCCGCGCTGCTGCCGCACGCAGTTGACGTCAATGTGCAGGCGCTGCGCGAACGCGAGCCCGAGTCGGAAGCTCTCCGCCGTTATGATGACCTCGGCTGGGTGCGCGAGCTTTGCTCTCGCCTCGGCATCCCTCCACTGCGCAGATGGGGTGTTACCGCGGATCATGTTCCCGAGCTGGTCGAGAAAGCAGCGAAGGCGAGCAGCATGAAAGGCAACCCCATCGTGCTGACCAGAGCCGAGCTCACGGAAATTGTCGAACGTGCGCTCTGATACTTTTGGGGCGAGCGTCAGCTTGCGGCGGGCCCGGACCTCACTCGCGCCGTCTCGGCAGTTTCGGCAGTTTCGGCGGCCGTGGCCCATGCCGCTTC
>DASSSG010000775.1:0-4209 GCA_035708545.1 Bryobacteraceae bacterium
GCCCATCGCGAGCGGTGTCGTGCACTGCTGCCGGATCAGCCGAAACCACGCGATGTCTTCGGGCGACAACGGGTCTTCGAAAAAGAAAAGCCGGAACTTCTCCACGTCCCTGCAGAACTGCAGCGCCTGCGTGGGCGTGACCCGCTCGTGCACGTCGTGCAGCAGCTCGATCTCCTCGCCCAGCTGTGTCCGCGCCGCTTCGAACAGCTTCAGCGCGCGGCGGATGTATGCTGCCGGCTCGAACACCGGCCCGTCGTGCAGCGCTGCGACCCTGGCGTCGCCCCGGCCCGAGCCGTACCCCGCCATGCCGGGCACGCCGATCTGAATGCGCACATGGCGGAAGCCGCGGCCCATGAGTTCCTTCGCGCTGTCGATGACCTGCGGAATCTCCGCGCCCGACGCGTGCCCGTAGCAATCGGCCGCCTCGCGCATCTTCCCGCCGAGCAGCTGGTACACCGGCATGCCCGCCTGCCGGCCCTTGATGTCCCACAGAGCTTCGTCGACGCCGCTGACAGCGTTGTTGAGCACGGGGCCGTTACGCCAGTAGGAGCTGTTGTACATCGCCTGCCAGAGGTCATCGATGCGGTCGGCGCGCTTGCCAACCAGAAAGGGTTTGAGGTACTTCTCGACCGCAGGCACCACAAGGTCGGCGCGTTGCGTGAAAGTGGCGCAGCCATAACCGTACAAGCCGTCCTGATCCGTCGTCACTTTCACCACGACCAGCCGAACGCCCTGCGGGGCGCACGTGATGACGCTGACGTCCCTGATTTTCGGCGACGGCATGGCCCGCGTCGCGCGCGCCACCCGCTCCTGTGCCATCGCCTCGCTCGCGAGCACGGGCGCGGTGGCCGTGAGCTTCAGCAGCGATCGCCGATTCATTTCCGGTCTCCAATCATGTTTCGGAGCCGGTCGAGCTCGGTGCGCAGCCGCCGCTCGCGTGCGACGAGCATGAGCGCATAGATCACGAGAATCGCCCATGCAGCGGCGAACCCGTAAAACATATACGTGAAGTTGCGTTGGTCCATTCCGTCTCCCGCTCAGATCGCGTGCGCTTCGCGGCGCAGACCGTCGAGTTCCCGGCGGATCGATTCCTGTCGCATGCGAATTGCGACCAGCACCGCCGCGAACAGCAGCAACGCAATGAAGTTCCAGAGCAGCGCCGACTCCATACCGGGATCCATGCGCCGCTCGCCTCCGCTCCGGAAGCTGATTACCGGCCCCGGGTGCTGCGTGCGCCACCATTCGATTGCCTTCCACGTAACCACCACCGCCGGGAAGGTGAGGATCGACAACACGGCCGACACGCGGCCGCGTTGCGTGGGCTCATCGATCGCGCGCCGGAAGATCAGATATCCGGCATACATGAGCCAGGAAATGAGCATGAACGTGAGGCGTGCGTCCCATACCCACCAAACACCCCAGATGATGCGTGCCCAGATCATTCCCGTGACCAGATTGATGGCGCCGAAGGGAAGCGCCACCTCCGTAATGGACACCGCGAGCGAGTCCCAGTTGAAGTTTCTGCGGATCAGGAACGTGACGCTGGCGACCATCGACACGAACGCGAAAATCATGAACACGAAGGCGGCCGGCGCGTGCACGAACAGGATGCGATAGATATACCCCTGGGCGGCCTCATCGGGCACGACCAGGAAAATCTCGTGCATATTGCGCACCAGCAGCACTCCCGCTACCGCGCCCAGAGCGTACAGTAGTTTCTCTCTCATGCTTCACCCCAGCAGGACGATTTCGACCAGCGCCACACCGAGCGCCGTATAGATCACATCGATGCCCAACAGCAGCTGCACCCAAACCATCTTCTCGGCTGAGATCGGCTGCCCGGCGACGAGGTCCGTGGTCAGTTGAATCGCCGCGAGCAGGCCGGGAATCATGATCGGGTACATCAGCATAGGAAGCATCAGCTCTTTGAGCCGCAGGTTGACCGTCAGAGCGCTGAACATCGTGCCTACCGCGGCCATGCCCCAGGTCGCGAGCAGCACCACCCCGATCAACTGCCCCAGCTGATCTGTCCAGCGCACATTATAGAAAATGCCGAATATCGGAAAACAAACCAGCTCGAGCGTGAACAGCAGCGCGAAATTCGCGACGGATTTTCCGAGAAACATCGCGGCGCCCGGCACCGGCGATGCAATCAGGGCGTCGAGACAGTCGTTCGGCAGGTCGCGCGCAAAGCTGCGGTTGAACACGAGCGCCCCGGCGAAGGCAAACACGAGCCAAAGCAGACCGCCGGCGATCGCCCGGGTCTGTTCCGCGTCCGGGTCGAACGCGAAGCTGAACATCAGCAGGATGACGATCGCGAACGACAGGGAGGCGTTCAGCGTCTCTTTACTCCGAATCTCGCTTCTCAGGTCCTTCCACGCGATTGTCCACGCCTGGCGGAAGAACCTCAATCGCGCCTCCGAACAAACAGGCTCCTGACCTGGTGTCCCTCGTTATTCCTGACAACCGCTCCCTTACGGTCGCGGCTCGGAAACGACGCTTCCGAGCCGCGCGCGTCAGCAAGCGGTATCCAGGACGGCACACCAGGTCCACTCATCTCAATAGCTGGGCCCTTCACGTCGCCATTGCCGCTTCATTGACAATGAAAGATTGCAGGGCACCAGAATCGCGCGAGAGCAGCACGAGAGCAGGCGTGAGGAGGCGCGCCACGCGCCCATTCTATCTTGTGCCGCGGCGATGGCGTGCATTCTCGGGCTCAGTTTCTATCGAGCCGCTACTCAGTCGCTCACCACCGACGAAGCCTTCACCTGGAGTCTGTACCTGACGAAAGATCTCCGGGCCATTCTGACGAACTTCGATGCCAACAACCACGTTCTCTTCACCCTTCTCTCATGGCTTTCTGTAAAGGTGTTCGGCGACAGCGAGTGGGCGATTCGGCTGCCTACCGTACTCGGCAGCCTGATTTACGTGTACGCCGCATGTCGGCTGACGGGCGTTCTTACCTCGCATGCAGAGCCGCAACGAAATCGCGATCGTGAGGAAGCGGCCGGCCGGACACGACTCCTCACGTCCGTGCTCTGGGCCACCGCGCTCATTCTGAACCCGCTCGTGCTGGACTTCCTCAGCGCCGCCCGCGGGTACGGCCTGGCAACGTCGTTGTTCCTGCTCTCGCTCGATCTCCTTCTGCGCCGGCGCCTCACGCCCGCCGGAGTCGCCGCCGGGCTCGCCATTGCGGCAAACCTGAGCGTGGCCATGCCGATCATCGCCATGGCGCTCGTTGTGATGTACCAGCGGCGGAAACAATTGCGGGAAGTCGTCGACGGTTTCGCGTTACCGCTCGTCGTGACAGCGTTCATCTTCGTTGCAGTGCCGCTCGCGTGGGCAAGGCCCGGGGCATTTTACGTCGGGGCTGACAGCCTCGGAGTGACTGCGCACTCGTTGTGGATCGCCTCGTTCGGCCGTGACTGGCAGTGGGCGCCCATCGCGCTCGCGATCACGATGGCGGCCGCCGCGGTTCGAGCCGGCGCCTTTGGCGCACTCTTCTGGCTCACCATCGCAATTCAGGTCATCGCCCGCTACACAGCGGGAATTCTTTACCCCGAGTTGCGAATGGGACTCTATCTGATCCCACTGGCGACCCTGGTCATCATGCGCGCGACACGCCGGCTCGCAATGGTCGCCCTCGCGCTGATCGCGCCATACGCGGTGCAGCTTCGAGTCGATCACTACTTCGAGTGGGGCCACGACCGCAACACGCCAGCGCTGCTCGAGCGTCTTGGGCGGGAAGTGCGCGACAGCCGCCCGAGGCAGGTGGTTGTGTCATGGGTGCTGGAGCCGGTCGTGAACTACTACCGCGAGCGCCTGCACCTGGTCTGGATGAAGCGTGTCGGCCGCGGGGCGGCGGATCGTCCGGCTGATTATTACCTGCTCCTGCCCGACGACTATGGTGTGATTCGGAAGCGCAACCTTCGCGTGTTGTGGGAGGATTCAGAGACGAGAATACGCGTGGCCGCACCGCACGAGATGCAATGATGGCCGCGAACACAGGAAAGGCGGTGATGCGCGGAAGCACCACCGCCCCTGAAATGTAGAAACGTAATGTCAGCTCAGTGCTGAAGTCTCGGCCGTGTGGCCTTCAGCAACTTCTTCGGCGCCACGTTCGACAGCCTGCTCAGCATGAGCTTCGGCGTCGGAGTGCGTCCCGATACCCGCCAGCTTCTCCTGCTTGCGCTGCAGGCGCTTTGCGGC
>DASSSG010000776.1:0-11645 GCA_035708545.1 Bryobacteraceae bacterium
CATCGGCATCGGGCGCGGCGTGTTGCCCGACGATCACCCCCTGGCGTTCGGCTATGCGGACCCGGCGCTGAACCGCGCGGCCGCGCGCGCGTTCGCCGAAGCCGACGTGTTCCTGGTGCTCGGCAAGCGGTTCGACTTCCGGCTCGGAATGGGCGGCTCGCGGGTGATCCCCGCGGGCGCGAAGGTGATTCAGGTCGATATCCATCCTGGCGAACTCGGCCTGAACCGCCGTCTGGAAACAGCAATCTGCGCCGACGCACGCGCGACAGTGCGGGCGCTGCTCGCCTCGGCCGGAGGCCTCCGCTGGCCGGAGCGGCCGTGGCTCGCACGCGTGCGCGCGCTGCGGCAGCAGTGGCGAGAGCAGCTTGCAGAAGCCGTGGCGGCCGGCATGCCGATTCACCCGGCCGCATTGTTCGCGGAGCTGAGCCGCGTGCTGCCGCGCGAGGTCCTCTATTCCTGGGATGGGGGAGACTTCGCGCACTGGGGCCGCGCGATTCTGCCCGCGCTGACGCCCGGAGGATGGCTGCGGCTCGGCCCGCTCGCGACCATCGGAGCCGCGCTGCCGAACGCGCTGGCACTGCAGCTGGCGCACCCGGGCAGACCCGTCGCGCTGATCACCGGCGACGGCGCGCTCGGATTCTACATCGCCGAGCTGGACACGGCCGTGCGGCACAATCTTCCATTCGTCACCATCGTGGGCAACGACGCCGGGTGGGGCATCGAACGCGAGCTGCAGGGCGGCCGCGACACTGTCGGATGCGAGTTGCGCCGCACGCGCTACGACATCGTGATGCAGGGCTTCGGCGGCATGGCCGAGCAGATCGAGTCGCTCGAACAGGTCGCGCCTGCGGTCGCCCGTGCGTTCGCCGCGGGACGCCCGTACCTGCTCAACGTGCAGATCCGGGGCGCGCGTTCGCCGTTCACGGAGTGGAAGCTGGAGGGCGAAACCAGTGCCCCGGCTCCGAACTCTCCATGAACTCAAAGACGGCTCCGTCCCGAAGCACGAATACGACACGCAACGTCTCGGTCGGCTGGAACGGGCCGAGCAGGATTTCCGCGCCCGCAATCTCGCGATCCAGATCATCGACGCGGAAAGCGATGTGCGGCAGATCGCGCACGGGGCCGTGAACAGGAGTATCGGGCTCGAAACGGAGATACTCGATGCGCTGCGGGTGGATCGCGGGATCCGTGACCCAGACCCTCGTAGCGGGCACGTACATCTCGTTCGGCTGCCGCGCGTCAATCGGAATGCCGACGTGGTCGAAGGCTCGCATGGGATTACTGTAGTAGAGATTGCGGCTCCATTTCACACTGCTGCTGACTCTGGTTGCCTCGGCCGCGGCCAGCGACCGCAGCGCTGCCGAGTGGGTGATCCGACAGGGTGGTCGGGTCACGCTGGCAAGTGGCTCGGAGCCGATCGATCGACTGGCCGCGTTGCCCTCGGGGGACATCACTGTCACCGGAGTCGATCTGATCGGCACAGTTATCCAGCCCAGCCAGCTGTCACGTCTCAGCGCGCTGTCCGCCTTGCGCGAACTGCTGCTGCCAGGACCGATATTCAACCCCGGCGCCGGCAGCCGCCTCGATGCCAATGACGAGCTGAGGGCGCTCGCCAGTCTGCGCAGTCTCGAGAAGCTTCATGTCAGCCTGCACTTTCTGACGCATATCAATATTCAGGACAAGGGTCTGGCGCACCTGCGCGAGCTCACGAAACTGCGGGAGCTGAGGCTGGCACAGACCAGAGTGAAAGGGCCTGGCCTCGCGCCGTTCCTCAACCTCGAGTATCTCGACCTGAATGACACGCCGATGAACGACGAAGGTATGGGAGCGCTGAAGGGGCTTGTCCGGCTGAAGTATCTGTCGCTCCGCGACACGCTCGTCGGTGATGCCGGAATCGCTCACATCGCGGGTCTCACCGAACTGCGCACGCTCGATCTGCAGGGCGCCCGAGTAACGGACGCGGGGCTGCAATCCCTGGCCAGGCTGGCGAAACTCGAAAAGCTGAATCTTCTCGGTACCGCTGTCAGCGACGCCGGGATCGGCGCGCTGGCCCGGCTCGCGGCGCTCGAGGAGCTGAACCTGTATCGCACCGCGATCAGCAACACAGGTGTCGCGCGGCTTCATGCCTTGCGGCGCCTCGCGAGTATCGATCTGCGGTACACGCGCGTCACTGCAGGCGGCGTCGCCCGCTTCCGTGCGGCGCTCCCAATGTGTCGCGTGGCGTTTCGAGACCCGGCCGGCGCCCCCATTGATGCGTCGCTCCGCAACAGCAGGCCCGCTTCGCAGGCGCCCGAAGCGATTGCGGAATGGGTACGCCGGCTCGGCGGAGAAACGGTGAGGCGCGCGGGCATAGTCTCTGACATCGATCTGACTGCCACGCCCGTGACCGACGCGCAGCTCGCGCACATCGCTGCCATCCGCGGTCTGCGGAAGCTGAAGCTGAGCGACACGGAAATCGGTGATGCCGGGCTGGCGCTGCTGGCGAGCCTGCCGGCGCTCGAGGAGCTGGACGCCGGCAACACCGCCGTATCGTCGATTCCCCGCATCCCGAGTTTGCGGTTGCTGAACCTGGCCGGGACGACTTTGAGCGAGCATGCACTGCGCGCCGCCGCCGTGCTGCCGAAGCTCGAAGTGCTCGGGCTGGCATACACGAACGTCTCCGATTCCGACCTGGCGGACCTGCAGAAGCTCGAACGCCTCGATCTCACGGCGACGGACATCGGCGACGCCGGCCTCGCTCACCTCGCGCAGCTCACGAGTTTGCGCGAACTGCTGCTGAGTTATTCGCGTGTGACCGATAAGGGCATGACGCATCTGGCTGGCCTGAGTAATCTCGAACGGATTGATCTCGCTCGAACCCGGATCACCGATGCCGGTCTTGCACGCCTCGCGGCCCTGTCGAACCTGCGACGCGTCAACCTGGATTACACGGCGGTGTCGGACGAATCTGTGGCGCTGATCCAGCGCTCGATGCCGGCGCTCGAAGAGCTCAGTCTCGATACGGCCAGCATCACCGACGCTGCGCTCCCGGCCCTGAGCCGCATGCCGCGGCTCAGACGCCTGAACCTGTATCACACAACGGTTACCGAAGCCGGTTTCGAGAGACTCAGGTCCACGCTCCCCGGTTGCATGATTGTGTTCGACCGTGATTCCGCCCTCCCCAACCGGAGGAAAAGCTGATGCGATTCGGCGCCGCCGTGCTCGCGGTCTGCTCGTGCGCTGCTGCTGCTGACATATTCCCCGGCCGCACAACCGCCGACGCAAAGGGCCGCATCGTCGCGCTGTCGCTGCGCTCATCGTGGGTGGAGGACTCGGACCTCGAGCGCATCGCGAGGTTCGGCGATCTCCGCGAGCTCGATCTCTCGCACACGCGGATCACCGACATTGGCTTCCAGCGGCTGAAATCCCTGCGCAACCTCACGCGGGTCAATCTCTGCTATGCCGAGCAGATCGGCGACGGCGCGTTGGCCGCGGCACGCGAGTGGAAGTCGCTGCGCGAGCTGAATCTGCGCGGGACAAAGGTAACTGACGCGGGGCTCGCGCATCTTGCAGGGCTGCCCATCGAGTCGCTTGATGTGGGCCATTCGCTGGTCACTGACGGCGGCCTCGAGCATCTGGCGAACCTGCCGCAATTGCGAAAGCTCGCGGCCGGCGGGAACAAGCTGACGGATTCCGGTTTGAATTCACTACGGCTCATGAGGGGACTCACAGAACTTGACCTCGGCGGCGTGCAGCGGACGGATTCGGGACTATGGTCGGCCGCAGTGACTGACCGGACGCTGGACGCGATCGCTTCGCTGCCGGATCTCGAATCCCTGAATATTCGCGGCGCCAGGTTTACCGACGCAGGACTGCCCACGCTTGCTCGCCTGACTCGCCTGCGCGTTCTCGATATTGGGGACACCCAGATTTCGACGAAAGGACTGGCCGAGCTTGCCGGGCTCGAGAAGCTCGAGCGGCTGAGTCTGTACAATGCTCGGCGCATTGGCGACGAAGCCGTCCCTGTGCTGCAGCGGATGAAGGCATTGCGCTGGCTGGACGTGACCGGCACAAGCATCACCGCCGCGGGCCTGCACGAATTCCGGTCGGCCCGGCCGAACTGCACCGTTATCACCGAGTAAAACGAATCCGTCAGCGAACCGCGATGGTTACGCCCGGCTGGCTTCTCGCGGAGCCGACCCGCACAACTACGGGCAGGTTGCCCGCAGGCACGCCAGCAGGGATGCGCGCCGCGATTTGCCGGACGCCAGGCGCGGCTGGCACGGCCGTGACGTAGAGAACCTCCGCGACACGGCTGCCAATCTCGGCTTCTGCCGATGCCGAAGCAGGGATACCCGACGAGTAGAGCGTCACCACGGAACCGGCTTCGGCCGGATTCGACTGCGAATTGGCGGAGCCGTTCTCGTTAGCGGCAGCCGCCTGCCCCCGGCCGGCGCCGGCAGTGAACAGGCCGGGAGCGGCGGTAACCAGCCTCACTTCGGATGTGATCGCATCGGTATCGTCGAAGATCCGCAACTCGGCCGGAAGCGCCGGATCGAGATCAGGGGGAAGCTGCGCGTTGATCTGGCCGTCTTTCGAATACAGCACGCGCGCCGGCCGGCCGCCGGCGGTCACCTGCGTTGTAGCGCCGGACAGGGGCGAGTCGTAGATTGTGATGAGCTGTCCGGGCGCGACAGGCTGGTCGAGTTGGGTGGCGGCATGTACGATCCGGATGGGTGCTCGGCTCGCGGCGGCAATGGCAGCGGACGGCTGCAGACGCCGTACGCGGTTATTTGCGAAATCGGCAACGAGCAACGAACCGTCGGCGAGAGCCAGAATGTCCATGGGCGCGTCGAACCGCGCGTCAATGGCCAGTGCGCCGTCCCCTTCGTACCCGCGCTCGCCCGTCCCGGCGATGACGCGAGTTTCTCCCGATGGCAGCACGGCAACGATGCGGTTCGCGCCGCTCTCGGTTACGAAAATGACGCCGTCCGCGCGTACCGTCACCGCGCGCGGCAGGTTGAGCCGGCGATCGCATGCTTCGGTAAGGATGCCTCCCGGTCCAAGACGGCGCAGTCTTCCATTGCCGGTATCAGCTATCAGGAGTGATCCCGACGGTTCGATCGCGATTCCGCGTGGCTCATTCAGCGGATCCGTGGCGCTCGCCGCAACGGTGCTGAGGACACCTCCGCGTGTCAGCTTGAGAACGCGGTGATTCCCCGTGTCGGCAATGTACAGATTGCCCGCTGCATCTGCGGCCAGGCCATGTGGCGAGTTGAGGGGGGTGGACGTCGGGAGCTTCCCATCCGGGGTGAAGCCCGATTCGCCGGTGCCGGCGACGGTTCGTAATGAATCTCCATCCGCCATCAACACGCGGTGGTTCCTGCGATCCGAGATGTAGAGCTTGCCGTCCGCGCCGACGGCCAGGCCCGAGGGCTCATCGAGGCGGGAACGTTCTCCGTTTCCCGCTACTGTGCTGATAGTGCCGGACGCGTCCACGCGCCGCACACGGTGGTTCAGCATGTCGGCAACGTATACATCGCCCGCCGCCGAGCGTGCGAGAGCATACGGCCCGTTCAAACGCGCCGACGTCGCGAACCCGCCGTCACCCGAAAACGCGTAGTTCCGCGCGCCGGCAACGATGACCGCTCCGCCGGCCGGACCAAGAGCCCGCACCACGTCGCGGTCGGACAGATACACCGAAGCGCCGGCGCTCGCGAATACTTCCCCACCGTGTTGCGTGAGGACCGTCGGCACGCCGGCGGCCAGGAGCTTGACCACGGGCGCTGCGTCGCGGTTGCCGACGTACAGAGAGCCATCGGGCGCGAGGGAAAGTCCCATCGGCAGCGCCAGCGCTGGTATCGCGCTGAAGGTCTGAATCACTCCTCCGCGAACGACACGAATGCGTCTGTTGCCGCTGTCGGCGATGTAAACGACGCCTGTGGGATCGACGGCGATACCCGCGGGCGATGCGAGCTGGGCCGCGGCCGCAGGTCCGTTGTCGCCGGCGTAGCCTGCGATCCCGTTCCCGGCGAGGGTGGTCAGCGCGCCGCTGCGGTCAAGACGGTACACTCTGTGACCGCCGAAATCGGAAATATAGACATTGCCCGCGGCGTCCACAGCCAGGTTACGCGGCTGGATGAGCGGCGACTCAGCGCCGCCGGCGATCGTCGTAATCAGCCCATCGGGCGAGATGCGCCGCACGCGCATGTTGCCCAGATCCGCGACGTAGAGATTGCCCGAGCGATCGAGCGCGAGTCCGTAAGGGTTTTGCAGTTGCGCCGCGATCGCCGGCCGATTATCACTGAAGCCGGCGCGGCCGGTACCCGCAACCGTCGAGATCCTCCCGTCTGAAGAGACCTTGCGCACGCGATGGTCATTCGCGTCCGCAATATACAGATTCGAGAACGCATCCGCGACGATGCCCTCGGCCTGACTGAGTGCTGCGCGGACCGCAGGACCGCCATCGCCGACGAAATCGCTGCCGGCGAACGGCTGGACGACGAACGACGGCGCGGAGACCTCCGCTTTGACGCGGACGGTCGAAACGCACACGATCGCAACGCACAACACGCGCCTGAGATTGCTCACGAGCTATCAGTGTTTTCCGAATGGAGATTTTCTCTCCCGCACCCGATGAGAAATTGTGAACAGTCGCGCGTGCTTCAGATTTGTCCTGGTGGC
This sequence comes from Bryobacteraceae bacterium, assembly GCA_035708545.1. Classification (GTDB taxonomy): domain Bacteria; phylum Acidobacteriota; class Terriglobia; order Bryobacterales; family Bryobacteraceae; genus DASSSG01. Next base: position 6,664 of record DASSSG010000776.1, read on the forward strand.
GGTACTTGCGACAGTAGCTGTTCATGCCGAAAGCCGGCTGCGTCCCAGGATCATTCCGAAAGGGACCAGGGCGACGGCCGCAGATACACCGGCGGGAACGCGGCGGCATTATCTGGTTGCGGAAGAGCAACTCGAAACCGTAGCGGCGGCAGGAGGACAGGTTGTTGCCACGCTGGCGGGGGAAGGATATGTCGTTTCGCTCGCCCCAGGCGTTCTCGATCTGCCGGAGATCGATCCTGAGAGCAAGATCAGTACAGAGCTGGATCTCGGCACGCCGGCAACGCAAACCGTCATCGTCGAGTTCTTTTCCGACATTGCCAGGCAGGATCAGGAGTGGTCTGTCGTCAGTGACGAGGTGCAACTACGGTGGCACCCGGACCTGACCGAAACACAGTTGCTGATCGACGCAAATGCCGAGCGGATTCGGATGCTGAGCCGGCGCGACGAGGTCGCATACATCTTTCCGGCCTCCGAGGAGTTGCAGCGCGGTGATCCGGTATTCGCATGTCTGAACGCTCCCGCCGGCACGCCAGGAGCAGGACAGTACATCATGACCGTCGGTGAGGGCTGGGACGGACCCGGCCGCGGTGAAGCGAGCCTGACGTACTCGTGGCAGCGGCTTACGGACAAGCTGCCGGAAACCACGGTGAAGGCGCTGATCGCGCGCGCGCTCGAGGAATGGGCAAAGCACGTGAGGATTCAGTTCACACACACGGACGCGACCGCCGCGCGAAGAAATCTCAATATCCTCTTTGCGGCCCTCGCGCACGGCGATGATTTCCCGTTCGACGGACGGGGCCGTGTGCTTGCGCACACCTATTTTCCGAATCCGCCGAACCCCGAGCCCGTGGCCGGCGATCTGCACCTCGATGCCGATGAAAGCTGGCACAACGGCGCCGATATCGATCTGTTTTCGGTCGTGCTGCATGAGCTGGGGCATGCGCTTGGGCTCGGACACTCGGATCGCCCGAGCGCGGTAATGTACCCGTACTACAAACGCGTGTCGGCACTGGCGGCGGAGGACATTGCCGCGATTCGCAGGTTGTACGCTGAACCTGGTCCCGAACCCATACCTGTTCCGCCATTGCGGCTGGCGACCGGAATATCGCACACGACCGCGGCACAGTCCATCGACCTGACGGGCACGACGACCGGTGGTCAGGGAGAAGTGCGCGTCAGATGGTCGGATACGCGCGGGCACTCGGGAATTGCGGAGGGCAGCCGGAACTGGAGAATCGCCGCGGTAGCGCTGGTCACGGGAACGAATACTTTTCGGATCACAGCGACGGATGCAGGTGGCAATGAGGTCTCGGCAACTGTGACGGTCACGCGCACGGCTGCGGCCGCTCCGCAGATCGGCTTGTCATCGAGCAATCCGGTGACCGGAGTATATGCAGGCACAGCCTCGCACGCTTCGGGCATTCGCGAAGTTCGGTGGGTCAACTCGGCCGGGGGCTCCGGAATCGCGCGGGGAACCGAGAACTGGACAGCGGCAGTTGCACTGCAGGATGGCGTGAACAACCTTCGGTTCACAGCTGTCGCAGTGGATGGAAGTCAAGCTTCAATATCACTGACCGTGACCGCTGGTGGGCCGGATCGGACCGCGCCTTCGCTCGTGATCGCCACGCCTTCGGGAACTTCCGTGGCGACGCGGCAGCCGACAATCCGAATAACCGGCACTGCAAAGGACAATGCCGGCGTTACGCAGGTGCGCTGGTCAACCAGCACCGGCGAGTCGGGAACGGCGTCGGGTATGACGTCATGGATAATTGACTCCGTCCCGCTCGCGGTCGGTCAGAACGTGATCGTCGTGCGTGCTTACGACGCCGCCGGCAATTCCGGCTGGAGGACCGTCTCGGTGACGCGCCAGCCGTGACGTTCAGCGATACCGGTCGTATCCGCGCGAGCGGCTGCGGGTTCCGTATGTGTTATCCGGGCGGGTAGCACGCCGCAGCTCACGGATGTGCTGAATGTCAGCCATGATCACGTCACGGTCGCGGTCCCGGAAGATACCACGATCGAGGAACGCTTCCAGATCACGAATTGCGTCTCCGACGTCGCGGCGATCGACGTAATCAATGCTGCCGTCCCGCCGGTCGATGGCGGCCACGCGAAGCGTCTCACTGACTCGCTCGAGCATCCGCCGGTCCTCTGCTTCGAGCGTGACTTTGTCCATTGCCTCCCGCAGATCACGCCGAAGCTTCGAAACGGCGGTGCCGAGCTCGGCCACGGTGTTGGCCGTGCCCGCGCCGGTTGCAGGGCCGAACGATAGCTCCTGCACCTCAGTCATATCGAACACGCGCTGGCGGCCCGTTTCGTCCACAAATGTAATGCGGCGCGAGCTGCCGCTCACAAACGTCCCGTCGAACCGATTCCCGTTTCGCAGCACCAGCGTATCGGCTGAGGCGAGCACCGGAACCAGCGCCAAACACGGAAGTATTGACAGCCTCATGGCAAGTCTCCTCTCCGGAAACCCTGCAATCGGCCTGCCTCGCCGCAACCTGCACATTTTGCGGCAATTACGCCCGCGCGCCACACGCGAAAGCGTGTAAATTCGATTACTCGCCGAGCAAGCGTTGCAGCCTCGAGCCCGGGATCATGATGATTTGCGAGCGCTCGGGGCCGGTCGAGACAGCTCCGATCTCAACCTCGCACAGCCGCTCGAGCTCTCGTACATAGGACAGAGCGCCCGCGGGCATCTCGTCGAGTTTTGTAAGACCCTTGGTCGAGGCCTTCCAGCCGGGAAGTGCCCTGTACAGCGGCCGCACTGTTTCGAGCACGCGAGTGTTCGCGGGCATCTCATCGATGCGCGCCCCATTGACCTCGTATCCTGTGCAGACCAGCACTTCGTCGAAGGTATCGAGCACGTCCAGCTTGGTGAGCACCACGCTGTCGAATCCGTTAATGGCCGCGGTGTAACGAAGCAGCGGCACATCGAACCAGCCGCAGCGCCGGGGACGGCCGGTTACGGAGCCGAATTCATTGCCGGCACGCCGGATGCGCTCGCCGGTGTCGCCCTTGTCTTCCGATGGGAACGGTCCCGCGCCCACCCGTGTGACGTACGCCTTGCTTATCCCGAGCACGCCGCTGATTCGTGTTGGCGGCACACCGGTGCCTGTGCAGGCGCCGCCGGCCGTCGCGCTCGAGGAGGTGACGAACGGATATGTGCCGTGGTCGATGTCCAGCATCGTTCCCTGGGCGCCCTCGAAGAGCACCTTTTTGCCTGCTGCGATGGAGTCGTTAAGCAGCTTCGCGGTGTCGCACACCAACGGCCGCAGGCGGCCGGCGTACTCACGGTATTGCGTGCGAATCTGCGCGAAATCGATCCTGTCGTCGACGTGGAAGGCGCGGGCGATAGTCTGCTTGTCTTCGGCGATCGCGCTGTACAGATCCTCAAAATCCCCGTTGACGAGATCGGCCATGCGAATGCCGCGCCGGGCGATCTTGTCTTCGTACGCGGGACCAATCCCGCGCGACGTGGTGCCAATGGCTGTTCGATTCGCGCGGCCCTCGGACAGCTGTTCCGCCATGCGATGGAACGGAAAAATCACGTGGGCGCGATTGCTGATGGCGAGCAGCGAACCCACGTCAATACCGGCCTCAGTGAGACTTTCGATCTCGCTGATGAGCGCGGCGGGATCGATGACGACTCCGTTGCCGATCACCGAGCGCACGCCGCGAAGAACGCCGCTCGGTACGAGCTTCAGGATGTACTTGCGGTCGCCGATGAAGACGGTGTGGCCGGCATTGTGGCCGCCCTGATAACGGACTACGATGTCGAACCGATCGGAAAACAGGTCGACCATCTTGCCCTTGCCCTCGTCGCCCCACTGAGCGCCGAGGATCACGACATTGCTCACTGATACCTCCGTCGAGGCGCATGACTTCGGACACACGTACCGCATGCCCTCGACTGCACGGGAAACCCTATGTTAGCGCAGGGGCGCGGCGTGCGCCGCACCGCCGCGCCCCGAGTGCCGCCGTTGGCACTGTACTGTGGTCAGCCGTTCGGACCGGAGGCGAGCGCTTCGTACAATCGAAGTGTTGCAACCTGTCGGCGTTTTCGATTCCGGCGTCGGAGGGCTCACGGTGTTGAAAGCGCTCCGCACGGCCCTCCCCGAGCGCGACTTTCTGTACCTCGGCGATACCGCGCGTGTCCCGTATGGCCGCAAGCCTCGGGAGATGGTTGAGGCTTTCGCTTATGGCATCACGACCTGGCTTGTCGAGCACGGTGGTGTGGAAGCAGTGGTCGTCGCCTGCAACACAGCGTCCGCTGCGGCGCTGCCGACACTCCAGTCTGAGTTCGCCGTACCCTTATGGGGCGTCATCGAGCCGGGCGTCGAAGCGGCCCGGCGCGTGACACGCTCGCGAATTGTCGGCGTGATCGGCACTCAGGGCGCGATCTCCAGCGGTTCGTATCAACGCCGGCTCGAAGCATACGGTCTGACCGTCTGGGCGAAGGCTTGCCCGCTGTTCGTCCATCTTGTCGAAGAAGGGCTTGCCGAAAGCGACGAAGCGGAGATGCTGGCGCGGCATTACCTCGAGGGTCGGCCTGATTTCGATACCCTGATCCTCGGCTGCACGCATTACCCCATGCTCCGCAGCATCCTGCAGCGGGTTCTCGGGCCGCGGGTTACCCTCGTCGGCAGTGACGAGACTACTGCGGAGATCGTGAAGGCATCGCTTGCATCCGACCCCGACCGCGGCAGCGGTCGTGCGGGGCGAATCACGCATCTGGTGACCGGCGATGTCCTCGCGTACCAGCACACGGCGCGCGTGATCGGGGGCGTGGACGGCGAGATCAGGCAGCTCGATGTCACGCAGCTCGCGGCATTGCAGCGAGGGTGCAGTTCAGAATTGTGAGGTGAAATCACGCGGCAGCCTCGACCCGTTGTGAGCGACGTTCCCAGAAATCCTCGAGACGCCCGCTGAGTTTGGCGCAGCGCAGAGCGATGATGGCGTTGGCGCCAGAGACGGTCCAG
>DASSSG010000777.1:0-2468 GCA_035708545.1 Bryobacteraceae bacterium
AATGCCAGAACTTCTCCCGGCTGAAAAGACCGTAGGTCTGCACTACACGCGATATCGAAAATGTTTCATTGATTCGGCGATACTTACGCCGCGCCCGGTGCCGATTTGGCGGCGATTCTCAGTCCGGCTGCGAAGGTTGGGGTAGTGCGGCGATTGTACCTGGGCTCGATGCCGTGCTCGCGCAGCGCTCCGCCTGGGGAACGTTCGCCGGACACTTCTGCGGAAACTATTTCTGGTTCTTCTTGCTGACCTGGCTGCCCATGTATCTGGTTCGCGCACGGAATCTCTCGCTCGAGGCGATGGCGGTCGTGACCGCCGTTGCGTACGGCGTCATGGCAACCGCGACTGTAATCGCCGGCTGGGTTTCCGATCGGCGTATCGCGGCTGGGGCGCCGCCGACACGCGTGCGAAAGAGCGTCGTCGTGGCTGGCCTCACGTGTTCGACGATCATTCTGCCGGTAGCGGTGATTCAGGATGCGACGGCTGCTATCACGCTGCTCCTGGCGGCGTGCATCGCTTTCGGGACCTACACGTCAAATCACTGGGCCATCACACAGACGCTGGCGGGGCCGCTGGCGGCGGGCCGCTGGACAAGCCTGCAGAATGGGGTTGGCAACCTGGCCGGCATAGCCGCTCCGTGGCTTACCGGTATCGTCGTGGAGCGAACCGGGTCGTTTCATCTGGCGTTCGTGGTCGCCGCGGTGACCGCGTTGGCAGGCGCCCTGCTGTGGGGAGTTGTGGTCGGGCCCGTCGAGACGGTTGACTGGGCTGCACATCGTCCACGCGCACGCGGGAGTGGCCTGGTTTCAAAGGCCCGCTGACACTCAGGGCGTCACGAGTGATGCCTGGTTTGGATGCGCACTGTCACGGGTGTCGGGAGCATCGGCCGCCGGAAGAGTGAACCAGAATGTCGCTCCTCTGCCCAGGGTCGATTCAACCCATATCCGGCCGCCGTATCCTTCGACAATCCTGGTACAAATCGCGAGGCCAACCCCCGTGCCCGGATATTCCGGACCGTGCGCCCGTTTGAAAATCCCGAAGATTCGTTCGTGGTTGCGTGGGTCGATGCCGGGACCTTCGTCCTTCACCGCGAAGCGCCACGAACCGGCGTCCCGTTCGGCCCAGACATGCACAACAGGAGCTTTGTCACCCGCGTACTTGATTGCGTTGCCGATCAGATTCTGGAAGAGCTGCACGACCGCGACTTCGTGCGCCCACACAAGAGGCAGGGTGGCGGCATTGACGGCAGCATTGCTGTCCTTTATGGCCACCTCGAGGTGCTCGAGCGCAGTGCGCAATGCTGTGTTGGCATCGACGCGGGCCGGCTCGCCGCGCGGACCTGCACGCGAGTATTCGAGCAGCGCCTTGAGCAGGTTTTGCATGCGAGTGGCGCCGTTGTGAATATAATCGATGAACTCCGTGGCATCCGCGTCAAGCGCTCCGCTGTAGCGGTCGTGCAGCAGCTCGGAATAACCGCTGACGGTGCGTAATGGCTCCTGCAGGTCGTGTGACGCCGCATAGGCGAACCGGCGGAGGCTCTCGTTCGCGCTCAGTATGGCCTGGTTGGCGGCTCTGAGGCCCTCATGCGCCTGCATAAGCGCCGACCGCTGCGCCCGCAGTTTCTGCATAGCCGTGTTGAACGCTTCCGCCACCTGACCGACATCATTCTCGGCGATGATCGGCACGGGCTCGTTGAAGTTGTCCTCAGCGAGACGCTGCGTACCGGCGAGAAGCAGCCGCAACTGACGAGTAAGTGCGGTTCCCAGCATGATCGCGAATGTTGCGCCGCTTATTATTGCTATCCCAAAATAAATCAGCCCGGTATTTCGCAGCTTCGCAATCTCTGCACGGTCGGCGGTAAGGTCCGCGGTGACCCAGGCCCATCCGAGAACCGTCTGCTCCACGATTACGGGCGCGGCGGCGCGAATGCGCGTTTCCGTTTCGTATACCGTTCGGGCCTTGTGCGGCCCGGTCAGCATCCAGCGGGAACGCTCATCGGTGTAGGACGAGCCGACGAGTCTGGCATCGGAGTGGCCAACAATTCTGCCCGAAGTGTCGGTCACCGACGCCGAATCCCAGCGGTCCCGAGCAAGAGATTCGAGCACTTCCTGCATTCCTGAGAAGTCGTGCGTGATGAGCTGCGGGACCGCACTGGTGGCGAGCAATTCGGCCTGATGCACACTGCGCGAGCGCGCGCGCTCGAGCAGGAAGCGCTGCTGGCGATCGACGAGGTCCCAGACGAAACTCATCATCAGGATCGTGTGCACGCCGATCACGGTTGCGATCAACTGCCGGCGCAGGGTGCGTCGAGGGTTCAGTGCGTCGAACCAGCTCATGCGCGCCGCCGCAGGCCGCCTTCCCGGAATATTCGTGCGTAGTTTTGAACGAATTCCCAGACATCGTCGTACGATGCGCCGGCGGCCGCGCGAAAACCGTGATAACCCGTCCGCCGGATCGCCTCGCGACCT
>DASSSG010000778.1:0-2945 GCA_035708545.1 Bryobacteraceae bacterium
TCCTCGATCGGCTCTGCGCTGCCATAGCAGCCCTCGACCAGCCGAATGCGCCGCGCGCCCGCGTCGCCGAGCAGGCGCACCGTGGTGCCGATGACGCCCGGATGTGTGTAGTGCGACAGCTCCGCCGGCGCGTACCCGAGCCGCAGACCCGCACCGCCCGTGAGATTGATCTTGATGGCGACCGTCTTGCCCCGCACGAGTCCGGCGAGCCCGCCGAGCTGGTCGAACATCGTGCGCAGCGTGGGCAGCAGTTCCGAGCCGTAGGTCTCGCAACGGGCCACCGCGACCCGCGAGCCGGGCGCCGCGGCCTGGAGCCGTCCCGGCGCGGTGAGCACCGCGGCCGCTGCATTCCCGATAAGCTCTCTGCGCGTCAGCATAGTTCCTCAACTTTCCAGATCGACGGCTGCGTATACATCGAATGGCGGCAGGTGAAGCTCGGTTCCATCATGTCGTCGCGTGAGGGCGAGCGGCCGCGGCTCCGTCTCGCCCAGAATCGTGAGGCGGCCCGTACGGTATTGCTTCGCGACCCACAGGCTCATCGGATGACCGAACGGACGACCCGCGAAGTTGACCAGTTCGGCACGGCCGTGTCCGGCAGCAGCTTCGGAGTAGCGCACGGTAACAACGCCGGCATTCCACAGCCGAATCACGTCATGCTTCCGGCTGAGCAACATGTGGGCATCCTCGGCAAGCAGGAACGGATCGGTCCACGGCTTGCGAGCGACGGCGACGGTGCCCGCGCCCGAAGTGAAAACTGCATACCCGTCGCGCTGTCTCGCGGCTGGCTTCAGGCCGCCACTCACGTGCGCCAGGCTTGCCGGCACAATGAGCAGCCCGCCGGATTTGACGAACTTCGGCAGCGCCTCGGCGGCGGGTCCCGATGGCCCCTGCTCTTCGAGCCAGAGAACGGCCTGCAGACCGTCCAGCTGATCGGGTGCAAGCTTCTTCCGATCGATGACCCGATAGGGCAGCAGCCGGCGCGAAGCGAGGTTGAGTGTCTCCTCCGCCAGATCCTGGTTCGGACCCTGGAAGGTTGAGCAGATGCCAAGCTTTGCCACGGGGCGAAAGCCATCGTTGCGGCGTGCTTCGAAAAAGGCGACGGCGTCGCAGAGACGCTTCCAGTCGGCAGCATTGATGCGGAGGGCCTCGCGAACAGTCAGCGGCCAGCGCGCTCCATACATGGCTGCATCCGCAATCGCAATCAGGTAATGCTCGGGGCGGAGCACGGTATCGGCGGGAGCCTCGGCCAGCGGCCATACGATCCATCCCGGCAGCCGCGCCTGCCACAGCTGTATGCGCCAGCCGTTCGAGTCGAGCCAGGGCGAGCCGGTGGGTCCGGCTTCGCCCCCGCGCTGCTGCAGGCGCACATGCGGCCATACGACATCGGGCACGGCCACCACAGGTTGAGGAGTCTCTTTCGTCGAGGCGATAGCGAAGCCCTGCGCGCGTGCGGCATCGATCAGCGGCTTCGCGGCGGCTGCATCGCCGATCACGACGGTGTTAAAGAGCGTGCCTGCAAGCAGAGAAAGCCACTCGGGTCCAGCGTGCGCAGGAAAGCGAACGGGCACCCAGTCGGCCGGCTTTGGCATGCGAGTTCATTATCTCGCAGCCGCGTTGCCGCGGACCTGAATGCTTGCTCAGCCGCGCTGCAGCCGGAAGGTCGCCGGCACCAGCGAGAAGTACTCGACGAAGCGTCTCTTCGGCGGCGGTTCGACAGGTAGTTTGCCGTGCACCATGTAATGCGCGAGCGCGCCGCATTGCGCGCCGAGTTCCGTGGTAGCCGGGATCGCCTTGCCTTCCGACAGCGCCCCGTGCACCGACACGTAGTCGTTAGGAAACGTAACGTGCACGAAGCTGCCCAGTAACTGTTCGACTTCCGTTGGAGCCAGCGTGCCGCCGTTGGTCGAACGATTCAGCAGCACCGTGACGCGGTCGCCGAGATCGAGGCTGTCGAGCAGCTGGCGCTTCTCCCGCGCGAGATGCAGGGCCGGCAGTTCCGGCGTGGTCACAAGAAACACCCGCTTGGATTCATGCATGATGTCGATCGAATATTTCTCGAGAGTCCCCGAGAGATCGAAAACCGCCAGCTTGTACATTCTCCGCACGAATGCGAGCAGCCGCCGCAGGCCCAGCATGTCGATACGGGTCTCCGGTTTGACCTGGCCCGCATGAATAACGTCAAGCCCCTCGATAGAGGTGATCATCTTCGGCCACAGCTCCTCGTCGAGCTCAGTCGAGCGTTCCGCTGCGTCGGCCGTCGTCCAGGAATTGTCCAGCTTCAGCATGAAGCGGATGAGCCCGCAGTTCAGATCGAAATCGCCGAGAAATGCGCGCGAGCCCACCAGGCGCGCCGCGGCCAGTGCGGCGTTCACCGCGAGCGTGGTCGCGCCGACACCGGGTTTGGCGGGCAGGAAAGAATAGACGAGGTCCGTACCTTCGAATGCGACCGGATTCGCCCGCAGCTCACGAGTGATGCGCAGGAGACAGTCGCGCAGAGCTTCCTCGGTAAAAGGTCCGGTGAGGCATTCCTGCACACCCAGGCGCATGAGCTGCAGCAGGATATCGGAATTACAGTCGCGATAGAGCGCCACGATGCGAACCGTCGGGAGTTCAAGGCGCAGCACGCGGTGCAGCTCGGCAAAATCGCCGAGCGCGGAGGCATCCATCAAAACCACATGCGGCACATAGATGCGAATCAGCCGCACCAGCTCCTCCGGAGAGGGATACTGCGTGATCGTGCGCCCGATCTTCAGGTTGTCGAAAACATCCGCGGTGCGTTTGAAGTCCGCCGCGAGCTCCGCGTTCGGTGTAATCAAAAACGCCCGCAGAGTCGTGACTCCACTCTTGACTAAACTCATTCACTTCTCTCCTGGATGTGCATTCCCAATCCGGATACTGGTCCCCTGGCGACGCCGGGTATCAGCGCAGCCCAATCATGCATCTAA
>DASSSG010000779.1:0-3387 GCA_035708545.1 Bryobacteraceae bacterium
GTGCTCCATCTCTCGTTGCGAGACTGCCAGGTACAAGCCACCAATTGAGTCATCCTACACGATCGGAGGGTGTCATCCGCGGAGGTAGTGACGAATGGCACGCCGATTTTCGCAAGGCATGTGCCGCCTGCCAAGACCGGCCGCCGTTCGGCTCTCGAATGAGGTTTGAGAGCCTCAACGCTTCTGGTACATAACGCGAGGCAGGTCACGTTTGCCGGGAAGCTCGCTAACAGTCGCTCGTCCGGATCGGCGCGTGTCACTGGCTGAAAGCCCTGCCCCTGAATGAAATCAGAGCTTCGCCAGGAGTTCGCACCCGCGACCGGGCATTCGCGAGCGCCGCCGGCATTACGATGAAGTGTGCGCATCCTCTTATTCAGCGGCAAAGGCGGAGTAGGCAAGACGAGCCTGGCCGCCGCAACCGGGGTCCGTCTGGCTGAACTCGGCCGGCGGACGCTGGTCATGAGTGTTGACCCCGCCCATAGCCTCGCGGACTCTTTTGATATCGAAACCGAATTATTTCACCGCCGCACGGCGGAGCCTCTCAATATCGCTCCGAACCTCGACATCCAGGAAGTGAACATCCAGCACGAGATTCGGCGGCACTGGAAGGAAATCTCCAGCTACGTCTCGGCGGTGTTACGCACGACCGGGATCAGCGACGTCGAGGCCGAGGAACTCGCTATTCTGCCCGGCATGGAAGAGCTGAGCGCCATGATGTACGTGAATCAGTACCGGCGCGAGGGCCGATACGACGTGATGGTGCTCGATTGCGCGCCGACGGCCGAGTCCCTGCGTTTCGTCAGCATGCCGACGACGCTCGACTGGTACATGAAACACATCTTTCCCTTTCAGCGCAGCGTGGTCAAAGCCGTTCGCCCGATCGCAAATCGCGTTGCGCCTTTCGAACTGCCGCCCGATAACTATTTCGCGAATGTTGCGGAGCTGTTCAGGAAACTCGAGGGAGTGGATGCGCTGCTCGGCGACCCAATGGTGACCAGCGTGCGGCTGGTCACGAATCCGGAAAAGATGGTAATCCGGGAAACGCAGCGCACCTTTGTCTACTTCTCACTCCATGGCCTCACCGTGGATGCGATCCTTGTCAATCGAGTGCTTCCGGAAGCGGTCAGCGATACGTTCTTCAATGAGTGGCGGGACTCGCAGGCAGCCGCGCTGGAGGAAATCGACAGATACTTCTCGCCGGTTCCGGCTCGGCGCGTGCCATTGTTCACGCACGAAGTGTTCGGACGGGCCAGGCTGGCGGACGTCGCGGCAGCGTTGTATCCTCAGGGGGAAGATCCGGCTGCCGTGTTGCGAACCGAACGCCCGTACACGTTCGAAAAGGTCGAGGATCGCTGGGAGGTGCGGCTTGACGTGCCATTCACCTCGAAAGCAGAAGTGCGGCTGTTCAAGAAGCGTGATGAACTGGTGGTTGAGGTCGGCACGCTGCGGCGCCACATCGGTCTTCCGACATCGATGGCGGCATTGGAGCCGGCCCGAGCGAGGCTGGTGGACAGCAAGCTGGTGGTCGAAATGAAGGAGAGATAGCGCACATGAACAGCACCGAGCCCAGGCAGTACCCGACGGTTGACGCGGCCTGTCTCCAGTTCAAGAAGTTCCTGCAATCGCTCGAGCCGTCAGCGGAAGTGCGTGAGCATTTCCGCACTGTGCGCATCGAGGTGCTGAAGGGTCTGCGGCAGATGATCGATAACCGTATTGCCGAGTTGAGCCGCACCGCCGAGACGGGCCGGAAGATTGACGTGGAGTAGGGCGGGTCGAATCGATCGAGCGACCGCTCGTACTTCGGATGCGCCTGTAGTCGCTTCCGAATTTCCGGCGCATATGCCTGAACCCACCGCCACACGGTCGTACGGTCCACGGTGGGGTTCCGCTCGGCCATGAGTTCTCCCACATGCCGCAAGCTGAGCGAGAGCCGCAAGTACCAGCGCACACGGATCACGATTACCGCAGGTTCGAACTGCCGCTTTCGGAAGAGTGCCGGCCGGCAGGAGCCGTCACCCTACCCGGGATCGCCATCGCGAAGCCATGCCAACTGAATCCGCCGCCTCAGCCACGGTCACTCTGCGCCGCCATCGCTGGTTTTCAATCGATCTCAGGCGGCCTTGCCCGCGTGTACCGCGACGGACGATCCGTGGTAGACTCGCCGCACAGGAGATCAAGATTGTGATTCTCGGCAAGTTCTGGGGCGCGATCCGCGCGCAAATCAACAAAATCGCAAATCTCTTCTGGGAGGCGGATCCGATCGCCCAGATGCAGTACGAGCACGACGTTGCTCTCGAACAGCTCAAGGAAGGCCGGAAGGGTCTGGAGCAATACCGCGGGCTCGTCGAGCGCTTCACGCGCCAGGCGGCGACCAGCCGCGCGCACGCACAGAAGCTCGAAGCGGAGACCAAGGCGTACCTCAAATCGGGACAGCGGGAAACGGCTGCCAAGTTCGCGCTCGAGCTGCAGAAAGCCAAGAAGGAGCTGGCCAATCATGAGGAGCAGCTCCAGATGCACGAGACGGCGTACGAGAACAACCTCAGGAAGATCAAGCACGCAAGCGGCAAGCTGGCGGAAGTGCGGACGAAGATTCAAAAATACGATGCGGAACTGAAGATGAGCGCGGCCGAAGCCGAGATCGCCGCCCTGGCCGAGAGTTTCGATATGAACATCACCACCGATTTCGGCCAGATCGAGCAGGTGATTCAGGCGCGCATCGATAAGAACCGGGGCAAGGCTCGCGTCGCCGCGGATCTGTCGACCGAGGGCATACAGGCGATCGAAGCCGAGGAGCAGATGCAGAAGGCGATGGCCGAAGATGCGCTCGCGCAGTTCGAAGTCGAGCTGGGACTCCGCTCACCCGAGACGACGAAAATCGCGGATACGCAGAAGGATCTGGGTCCGGCCGTGGCGAGCAAGGCGACCACGACCGAAACCACCTGATCGCAGGCGGCCTGGTCTGTTGTCTCTGAAGTGCCTTGACCGCTTGCTGACGCGCGCGCGGCTCGGAAACCGAGCTGCGACGTGCGGGAATGGTAAAGGTACCTGCGAGACGGCAGACCAGGGCGCGACCGGCAGTGCGTGGATAAGCGGCGTCCGCTGCATGTATTTCCGATTTCACGAACCCCGTAAAGCTGTTTTTCGTAGGCATATACTGAGGTCGAAAAGCATATAAAACAATGGCCAATGGAAAACCGAAGCCTGCATTCTATCTGGCAGTTTTCGCAGTCGTTGCCGGTCTCATAGGACTCGCGCTGTGGCGCTTCGGCGCACTGCCGGGCACCAAGGGAGGGTTCATCTCCAAGGACGAGATGACGGGCGGAGCAGAAGCCGCCGATACCCAGGGCATCACCACCGCCAAGCAGTACAATTACGTTCCCGCGCAGA
>DASSSG010000780.1:0-4337 GCA_035708545.1 Bryobacteraceae bacterium
GCGATCGCGCAGACCTGATCGGCAATCCGTTCCTCGATACCGGGCGCCCGCGTGCTGAGCTGATCGCTCGCTACTTCAACACAGCGGCCTTCGCGACAAATGCTCCAGGCACGTTCGGCAATGTGGGGCGGAACATCATGCACGGCCCTGGCAACGCGACGCTCGATCTCGGGCTCGTCAAGATGTTCCCCATCCGCGAATCCCTGCGGCTCCAGTTTCGCGGCGAGGCGTTCAACGCTCTGAACCGCGTCAACCTCGGCAACCCGAACACGAACGCATCTTCCGAGCAATTCGGCCAGATCACATCGGCGGGCGCACCGAGAGTGTTGCAGCTTGCGCTCAAACTGGTTTTCTAAGGAGGCTTACCGGCGTGCAAATCCGTCGTCGCGAGTTCGCGAAAACCCTGGCTGCAGCCGCCGTGCCGCTCCAGGCCCAAACCGCCCGCCGTCCGAACATCCTTTACATCATGTCGGACGATCACGCGGCGCATGCGATCGGCGCGTACGGCAGCCGGATCAATCAGACGCCGAACATCGACCGGATCGCCCGTGAAGGCGTTCGGCTCGAAAAGTGCTTCTGCACGAATTCCATCTGCACGCCCAGCCGCGCGGCCATCCTCACCGGACAGTACAGTCATATCAACGGCGTTAAGACGCTTCAGGATCCGCTCGATCCGGAGCGGCAAAACGCAGCGAAGCTGCTTCAGGCCGGAGGGTACTCGACGGCAGTCATCGGCAAATGGCACCTGCATAAAGACCCGGCCGGTTTCGACTACTGGAATATTCTTCCGGGTCAGGGTCTCTATCACAATCCCGTGTTCATCGACATGGGAGAGCGGAAAAAGCACTCCGGATATGCGACCGATCTGATTACAGACTTCTCCCTCGACTGGCTGCGGCGCCGGCCGAAGGACAAGCCATTTGTCCTCATGTGCCACCACAAGGCGCCCCATCGGCCATGGCAGCCTGCGCCGAAGTACGCGCAACTGTTCGACGACCGTCAGATTCCCGAACCCAATAATCTCTTCGACGACTACGCTGATCGATCCCGTGCCGCCCGCGATGCCACGATGCGCGTCGGCGAGCACATGAACAAGACCGATCTGAAGACGGAAATCCCGGCAGACCTCAAAGGTAACGACCTTCGCCGCTGGGCATACCAGATCTACATGAAGGACTACCTGCGGTGCGTGCAGAGCGTGGACGACGGCGTCGGGCGGCTGCTCGATTATCTTCGCGATCAGCAGTTCGAACAGGATACCGTCGTGATCTACACGTCGGACCAGGGCTTCTTCCTGGGTGATCACGGCTGGTTTGACAAACGCTTCATGTATGAGGAGTCGCTGCGCATGCCTTTTCTCGTGCGTTATCCGCGGGAGATACGCCGCGCGACCGTCAATCGCGACCTGATTCTCAACATCGATTTCGCCGAGTTGTTCCTCGATTATGCCGGCCTGCGAGCGCCAGCCGACATGCAGGGCCGGAGCTTCCGGGCGAACCTCCGCGGGCAAACGCCAAAAGACTGGCGGCAGTCGATGTATTACCGCTACTGGATGCACCTTGCCGATCACGGAGTCGCCGCGCATTACGGTGTCCGCACGCACACGCACAAGCTGGTCTATTACCACGGAAAGCCGCTCGGAAGCAGCGGCGCCGTGAACCGCGAGACCGGCACGGAATGGGAACTGTTCGACCTGAAGAAGGATCCGCGTGAGATGCGCAGCGTCTATGGCGACCCTGCCTACGCTCCCGTGAGAGCCGATCTCACGCGCGAGTTACAGCGCCTGCAACAAGCGTGCGGCGATCAGCCCGCCTGAGCCGCCTGTCCTTCCGCAGTTCAGGTGTTCGCCCGACAACTGTTTAGGCCTGACTGCGATATGATTAAGGCAACCGCTCACTTTCAGGAGGCTGATCCGTGCATTCTCGTAACGGGTTGAGGATCTATACGTGTGCACTGGCGACGTTGCTGCTCGCTGCCGCGTTGCTGACCGCGCAGGAAACGCGTGGCACCATCCTTGGCAGTGTCAAGGACCCGTCCGCCGCTGTTATCCCCGGCGCGACCGTCGTGATTACGAATACCGATACCAATACGGTTGTGCGCACGACCTCGAACCAGGCAGGTCTGTTCGAAGCCCCGCTGCTCATGCCGGGCCAATATGAGGTCGCGGTGGAATCGACCGGTTTCAAAAGCTACGTACGCCGTGGTCTGACTCTGACGGTCGGCAGCCGCATCGCTCTCGATGTCAGGCTCGAGATCGGACAGACTGCCGACGCGATCACCGTAACGGCCGAGGAGCCACTCGTCGAGACGACGTCAGCATCGGTCGGCCAGACATTCGATAATCGCAGCGTGCAGGAGCTGCCGGTGCTCGGCAACAGCGTGATGTTGATGGCCGGCCTCGCCGAAGGCATGCAGCGCACCGGCGGCTACAACTATCTCGGCCTGCACTCGACCGTGGGCGCATCGGATTACAAGACGGCCGGAGGCGTGGGCGGCAATGAATGGACGCTCGATGGTACCCCGAACACGGGCCACACCCGCCGTGCCGCGTACCTGCCTTATACGGATGCCGTGGCCGAGTTTCGCGTCGAAGCTTCGAGCTTTGACGCGAGCGTCGGACATACAACCGGCGCGATCGTGCAGATGCAATCGAAGGCCGGGACGAACAACTTCCACGGGCAGGTGACGGAGAACCACTGGCAGCAGCGCTGGAATGCGACGCCGACCAATGACAACGGCGCCTACTGGTCGAAGATCATCCAGGCGGAAGCGGCGGGCGACAAGGCGCTGGCTGCCAGGCTGCGCAGTGAGCCGAAGCAGCCGAGCGGCCGGTCGAACAACTACGCGGCGTCGCTGGGCGGCCCGGTGATCCTGCCGAAGATCTTCAACGGCAGGGACAAGCTGTTCTTCTTTTTCATCTTCAACGGCTTCAAGGATTCCAAAACCGAAGAGCCGGGCAACAAGCTGTTCAGCGTGCCTACTGAAGCGGAACGTCGCGGCGATTACTCGCGCCTGCTCGCAATCAATCCAGCGCGATACCAGATCTACGATCCGCTGACAACGCGGCTGAACCCGACGACCGGG
Organism: Bryobacteraceae bacterium; assembly: GCA_035708545.1. Lineage (GTDB taxonomy): Bacteria > Acidobacteriota > Terriglobia > Bryobacterales > Bryobacteraceae > DASSSG01. Next base: position 3,085 of record DASSSG010000780.1, read on the forward strand.
CTGTATGAGCGCGAGCCATTTCCGGGCAATATCATCCCGCAGAACCGATTTCTCAATCCGATTTACAAGTTCTACGAGAAGCTCATGCCGCTTCCGAACAATCCGCCCCAGATGGACGCGGAAGGCCGGAACAACTACTTCAACGGCAACATTCCCTACGACTGGGACTACAAGGCGTTTCAGAACCGCGTCGACTATATCGCACGCGAAGCGGACCGTTTTTTCGTGCGGTGGAGCTATAACAAATTCCTCGAGGACCGCAACGACTGGACGTATGCAACCGCCCGCTTTCTGCACAGCAACGGGCTCACTCGGATCAACAAGAACGCGGGCGTGGACTGGATTCACACCTTCAGCCCGACAACGATGCTGAACGTGGCAATGGCATATAACCGATATGTCGACAACGGCTACAACACGGCCCAACTGAAGTATAAGCCGAGTGATGTCGGCCTGCCGGCATATGTGGATGCAAAGGCCGGTGACAACCATATCCTGCCTCGTGTCGATTTCTCTGATAACAGCTACCACGACGTAAGCGGCGGCTATCCAAAGCTCCAGCCGATCTCGGTCGGTACCGTCAAGGCCGATCTGATCAAACAGCATGGAAGGCACAGCCTGAAGATGGGCTGGGACGGCCGCATGTACTACCGCACGACGGGCTCGCCCGGCAACAGCTCCGGATACTTCGAATTTCGCAACAATCTCACGCGCCGCACCTCGAATGCGACAGGCGTTGGGCTGCTGGGACACGAGTGGGCCGCGTTCCAGCTCGGCATCCCGAACTCGATGAGCATCGACACGAACGATAACTCGTACATCACGACGCCGTATCAGGCCCTGTTCGTGCAGGACAATTTCCGCCTAACCACGCGGCTGACGCTGAATCTCGGCGCTCGTCTCGAGTACGAGGGCAGCATCCGTGAGCGGTTCAACCGCGGGCTGCGCGACTTCGACCCGAATGCGGAGGTTGCCATAGCGGATGCGGTTCAGCGGGCGTATGCAGCGAGCCCACAGCCCGAGCGCCCGGCTTCGGACTTCGTTATTCGCGGCGGGGTAAACTACCTCGGCCTGAACGCTCCGCGCGAGCGCACGAATCCAACCTGGCGTGTCATGCCTCGCGTTGGGCTCGCGTTTGCATATAACCCGAAGACTGTTTTCCGCGGCGGGTACGGCATCTACTACGACACTTTGAACGTCACACACACCACGATCGATCAGTCCGGTTTCAGCCGCGGCACCGGTACTACGAT
>DASSSG010000781.1:0-2696 GCA_035708545.1 Bryobacteraceae bacterium
AACCGATTCCCTCCGAGCACCGGGGCGCTCCGATCAACTATGTCATCTGCAACGATCGCGCCACGCTTTTGTATCTGACGAATCTCGGCTGCATCGACCAGAACACGTGGATGAGCCGCATCGGAACACTGGAGTGTCCGGATTCCATCCTGATTGATCTCGACCCGCAGGAGACGTCGTTCGAGAAGATCGTTGAGGCCGCGCTGCTCGTCAGGGACAAGCTCGAACTCATCGGCCTCGATGGTTATCCGAAGACCACGGGCGGGGACGGCCTGCACATTTACATACCCGTCGAGCCGCGGTACACCTACGAGCAGGCGCGCTCGTTCGCCGAGATCATTTCGCGCCTGGTCGTGCAGGAGAACCCGAACCTGTTTACCACGCCGCGCGCGGTCGAGAAACGCCGCAGGAACCGAGTGTACTTCGACTGGATGCAGTTGTCGTACTCGAAGACCATCGCTGCGCCATATGTGCTGCGCGCCCGGGATGGAGCGCCGGTGGCGACCCCGCTGAAGTGGAGTGAAGTGAAGCCGGGACTCAAACCGGAGCAGTTTCATGTCCGGAACGCCGTCGAGCGCTTCCGCAAATGCGGAGACCTGTTCGCGCCGGTGCTGACGAACCGGCAGCGGCTCGAACCGGCGCTGAAGAAACTGTCAAAACTGGCGTCGTAAAGCGCTCGCAGCGAACAGCCGATAAGCAGAGCACGATGACGTGCGCATCCCGGCTGATCGAGTGCCCACACTGTGCGGCCACCGGCTGCCGGAATGAAAAGTGCCCGAACCTTGTGTTAGCGACGGGAAAGTGCGTCAGATGCGGCCAGGCAGTGAAGAAGGCCAAACCGCTGCGGCAGGCATGCAGGACGGTCATCGAAACGCCTCGCCCGGCGGCGCCGCGGACGGCTGCCGCGATCGCGGCTGCGTACCCGGTCGAACTGCCGCCGCCACGGCCACTGCCGCGGCCTGCCCGAGCGATGGCGCCGTCTCCTTCTGAGGCCGCCCACGGCACTCTTGTGCCGCCGCGGGTACCGCCTGGTACCGCGAGCGGCTCGGAAGGATCGTTTCTGAGCCGCGAACGTAAGAAAGCGGTTGTCAGGAATAACGCGGGACACCAGACCAGATCCTCAGCGCTCGCTGGAACTGGTTTGCTCGCGGTTCTGCTCGCACTGGGTGGTTACGCGTCGCAGACGGCGTTCACCCGGACTCCGCGACACCCGGCGCCAGCAGGTGCGGTCGCGAGTATATTCGTCGATGCCGGGGTGTTGACAGCTCGTTATCAGCACAGCACGACGCATGCGGACGACCTCTTCAGAGGGCGCATGATCGTCCTTTCGGGACGACTGGAACGCGTCGGAGAAGACTATGTTTCCGTCCAGGCCCGGGACACCTCGGTGCAGTGCTCCTTCGGCCGACGAACCAAAGCGCAGGAGCGCGGTCTGTTGCCGGGAGCGGCAGTGACGCTGCGCGGGTCCGTTGCGGGTTCTCCCGAGAGGGGCCGGATTGACGTCAGCGGGTGCGAGCTGCTGGCTTCCTCGGAGTAGACGCTGCAACCGGCACCCACACCTTCATCGACGTCGGCTCACGGTTCGCGAAGAGATAGTACGGGATGAACACGAGCTCGGCTTCTCGCAGGCCGGGCAGGCGTGAGGGCGGCCCATACAGCGACAAATCGGCGAGCGGTTTGTCCCAGGCCGCACCCCTGTGCCTCAGCACGACCGCGCCCCCGAGGAGATCGGTTCGAAACTCCGGCACAAATCCATTACCTGCGATCACTGCCGCGTCGAATACTGAGCTGAGGGCGGGCTGATCGAGCCCTTCCATGCAGTAGACGAGCGGCCCACGCTCGATTGCTACCCGGCCGGTGTTGTCGCGCACCAGCGGATTGGCCGACGTGACACGAGGGTCTAATGGGAACTGCAGGCGGATGCGGTCGCCGGCGCGCCATGCACGGCGAACCGCAGCGTAGGTTCCGGCAGCAGCGGCCGAAGGTCGCCCGTTTACGGTCAGCCGAGCACCGCCGGCCCAGAGGGGCACGCGGATGAACATCGTGAACTCGCGAGATTCTGCGGGATCCACAGCGATCTCGACGTCGCCTTCCCACGGATACTTCGTCGTCTGCCGGATTTTGAGCGGCGTGCCGTCCCCGAGTTTCCAGTCGAGCTCACCCGAATGGAAGAGGTGTACGTAAACGCCTTCTTTGCTCACGCTGTAGAAATAGCCAGGCAGCGATGCGAGGACGCGCTCGAGATTCGGAGGGCAGCACGTGGTCGTGTACCACGGATTGCGAATCTTGTCCGCGGGATTGCCGGCCAGCTCCAGCGGATTGCGATAGCAGTAGAGCGTTCCCGATACCGACATGCCGGAGTTCACACCGTTGTAGAGGGCGCGCTCCAGTGTGTCGGCGAACCGCGCCTCCGCTGTGGCAGCGAGCATCCGCCAGTTCCACATCATGTTGCCAATGGCGGCGCAGCTCTCGGTATAGGCAAGCAGGTTAGGAAGCTCGTATGGCTCGCCAAAGGCTTCGCCCTGCGCACGCGACCCGATGCCGCCGGTCAGATACATCTTGCGGCCGGTCATATCGCGCCACAGGTTCTCGAGCGTGTCGCCGAAGGCCGTGTCGCCGGTCTCGAGATAATAATCGGTCGCTCCACTGGCAGCGTAAGTGGCGCGAACGGAATGGCCTTCCATCTTCGTCCGGCT
>DASSSG010000782.1:0-4726 GCA_035708545.1 Bryobacteraceae bacterium
CAGTTCGTTGACATCGCTCAGGACGGCCACGGCATTGTGCTCCTCGAGCAGGCGAACGGCTTCATCGTGCCTGGGATTGGCAGCGTGCACGATCCCGACAAATGCGATCCCCGCCGCTGCCGCTGCCCGCGCGTCATCGATCGTATCGCCGACGTACAGCATGGGCCTTCCCGGATGTATGGCGGCGATTCGGAGCAGGCCTTCGGGATGCGGCTTCTTCTCGGTGATGTCTTCATCGGACAGGACGGCGCTCCATGGGAAGCCGGGCGTGAAGCGCTCGAGCGTGGGGTCAAGTTCAGGGCGGGTTCGGCCCGTGAAGATCGCCAGACGGGCGCGCGAGACGAGACGTTCCAGCAGGCCGGGGGCGGGCAACCATCGTTCGCGTACGATCAGCCCCGGCTCCTCTCTGGTTCCGAGAAAGACGGCGTTGAAGTACTCGACGACGTCCTCATACGGCACTTCGCGGCCGCTGACATCTGCAATGATCCTCTGCGACAGCGCCCAGTCGTTATTCCAGCCTCCGCTGTTTTTGTACTGCTGGATGTCGGCATTCGAAATGATGTGGCCGCTGAACTGACGAACGGTGTCGGCGATTGCCGCACGGTAGGATTCGGTTACATCGACGAGCACGCCGTCCATATCGAATACGATGACGCCCGGCTTCAGCTTTTCCATACGCGCTCCAACTCGGTCAGAAATTGCCGCATCTGGTCGCGGGTGCCGACGGTGACGCGAACGCAGCCGGGCAGCTCGTAGCTGCGATCGCGGACGAGCATGCCGCTCTGACGCAGCTTGTCGCGAATCTCGACCGCACGGCCGCCGAGCCGCATGAGAACGAAGTTGCCGTGGCTTTCGTAGTACGGGATTTCGAGCTTCTCGAGCCCCACATACACGAGCTCGCGGGCGGCAAGCACTTCCGTGACGTAGCGGCGGATGTACTCGGCGTCGTTGACGGCCGCGCGCGCGGCCATCGCGGCGAGGCTGTTTACGCTGTATGGCGACTGCGCTTTATGTGCATAGGACAGATTGCCCGCGTTGCTGAACAGCATGCCCATGCGCATCGCCGCCATGCCGTAGATCTTCGAGAACGTGCGGCTGACGAAGAGGTTCGTATACGTGTCGAGCAGCCGGAGGGCGGTGATACCGCAGAACTCGTAATAGGCTTCGTCGATCAGGATCGCGGCATGCGGGGCGCGCTTCAGAATCCGTTCGATGCCATCGAGCTTGACGGCCGTTCCCGTCGGGTTGTTCGGGTTTGCAATAAGAATTGCACGCGTTTCCGGCGTAATGGCGAGCAGCAGCTCATCCAGAGGAAACGCGAGCGTGTCGGCGCGGTATGGGATGTAGCGCACCGAGGCCCCGGTGAGCTCCGCATAGAACCTGTACATCGCGTAGGACGGCCGGAGGATAATCACGTCCTCGCCGTCATCGACGTAGGTGTTGATCAGCACCTGGATGGCTTCGTCGGTGCCATTGGTCAGGAGCATCTGATCGGTGTCCACGCCGAAAAAGCGGGCGAGGACGTGCTTCGTGTCCGTGTACTCGGGGTAGGTGGCGAGCTGATCGCCGTCCAGGCGCTCCATTATGAACTCGAGCACCTGGGGGGAGCAGCCTATCGTGTTTTCGTTGAAGTCGAGACGAAGCTTGTCCACACGCCCTTCCGTGGGTGGGGAGTAAGCAGCCATCCTGAGAACGGCGTCGCGCGGCTTGAGCGGCTGCTTAGGCATTCGCGCGCACCTCGACGGATCGGGCATGGGCTTCGAGCCCTTCGGCTCTCGCGAGAGTCGTGATGGCGGGCGCGAGCATGTGCAGCCCCTTCGGGCTCAGCTCCTGAACGGAGATGATTTTTACGAAGTCGGCCGCCGACAGACCGCCGCGGATGCGAGCGGCGCCGGAGGTCGGAAGCACGTGATTCGGGCCGGACGCATAATCGCCGGCGGCTTCGGGGCTGCTCGGGCCGACGAAGATGCTGCCGGCATGCCGGATCGCGGGGAGAAGGCTCGCATCAGGGATGCTCAGGTGCTCGGGCGCCAGGCGGTTGCTGATCTCGATGGCTTCGTCCACGTCACTGACGAGAATGATCGCGCTGTTTCGGTCGATCGCGACACGCGCGGTGTCGCGGGTTGGAAGGACGGCGAGCTGCCGCTCGATCTCTTTTGCGACTGCCGCGGCGAGGCGTTTCGAGGCGGTGAGCAGGAGCGCCGACGCGTCCGTGTCGTGCTCGGCCTGAGCGAGCATGTCCGCGGCCAGCCACGCCGGGTTTGCGCCGGATTCGGCAATGATCAGGATCTCGGTGGGCCCCGCGATGAAGTCGATGCCGACTTCGCCCGCGAGGACCTTCTTCGCCGCGGCGACGTAGATGTTGCCCGGCCCGACGATGCGGTCCGCGCGCGGAACTGTCCGCGTGCCGTATGCGAATGCGGCGATGGCGTGCGCGCCGCCCATCAGAAACACACGATCAACTTTGAGCAGGCCGGCGGCCCCGAGGATCTCGGGCACGGGACGCGGCGTCGCGACGCAAATGGTGGGGACGCCGGCGACGCGGGCCGGAATGACCGTCATCATCAGCGTCGAGGGCAGCGGGTAGCGTCCGGACGGGATGTAGGCGGCAACCGTATCGAGCGGCCGGATGAGCTGCCCCACACGCAGACCGGGAGCGATAGCGGCCGACCTTGCCTGTGGCATCTGCAATTGCGCGAAGGCGCGGATGTTGCGAGCGGCGGTCGTGACCGCCGATCGAAACGCGCGGGGGAGCGCGCGGGCGGCTGCAGCCAGCTCATCCGCGTCCGCGGCGACGGTGCGGCGCTCGAGATTGTCGAACCTGCGCGCGTACTCGAGGAGGGCTCTGTCGCCGCGGCGGCGCACGTTGTCCAGAATCGGGCGCACGACCGACTCGGCCTTTGCCAAACGCGCCGCTTTCCGCTCGAGCAGGCGGGCGGATTCAGAGGATGGAATGACTCGAATCATCCTCGGCTCACATGACGATCTTGTTCAGCGGGTATTCGACGATGCCCTGTGCTCCCGCCTGTTTTAGCCGCGGGATGATGATTCGCACGGTCGATTCGTCGACGATCGTGTTCACCGCGAGCCAGTCTGCATCGCTCAGGTGCGAGATGGTCGGGTTCTTGAGCGCAGGCAGCACGGAGAGGACGGAATCGAGATCCGCCCTGCGCACGTTCAGCATCAACCCCACCTTTCCGAGGGCGCTGATAGCGCCTTCGAGGAGCATCTTCATATCGTCCAGCTTTTGCCGCTTCCACGGGTCGTTCCGGGAATCGCGGTTCGCGATGAGCTGCGTGTTGGATTCAAGGATTGTCTCAACGATCCTCAGTTTGTTGGCCCGCAGCGATGAGCCGGTCTCGGTTACCTCGACGATCGCGTCGGCAAGGACGGGCGGCTTCACCTCGGTAGCGCCCCAGCTGAATTCCACTTTCGCTTTGACGCCGTTGCGCGTGAGATAGCGTTTCGTGGTTTCGACGAGCTCGGTCGCGATGATCTTGCCTTCGAGATCTTTGACCGAGTGGAACGGCGACGCATCCGGCACGGCCAGCACCCAGCGCACTTTCCCGAAGCTCTGCTTTGCGTAAATGAGGTCACAAATTGTGACCACCTCCGCGCCGACCTCTTCCACCCAGTCGCGGCCGGTGAGTCCGGCGTCGAGGATGCCGTCTTCCACGTACCGGGCCATCTCCTGCGCGCGGATGAGCATACATTCGAGTTCGGGATCATCAACGGCGGGGAAATAGGAACGGCTGCTGGTCGTGATGTTGAACCCGGCCCTGCGAAACAGATCGATGGTGGCGTGCTCCAGACTGCCCTTGGGTATGCCGAGTTTCAGCTTCTGCATTCAGCCTCCGTACACCTCGGACGGGTCGTACGTCCGCTCATCGCATTCGGTCCATTTGCCGTTTTCGAGACGGCGGAAGAAGCAGCTCTGGTAGCCCTCGTGGCAGACGCCGGGGCCAAGCGCCTCGACTTTAACCAGCACGGCATCGGTGTCACAGTCGGTTGCGATTTCTTTGACTACCAACCGATGCCCGGAAGATTCGCCCTTGAGCCACAGCTTGCGGCGGGAGCGCGAATAGAACGTGGCAAATCCGGTCTCGACGGTTCTTCGGAAGGCTTCTTCGTTCATGAAGCCGAGCATGAGGACACGGCCGGTGGCGTGATCCTGAATAATGGCCGGGACGAGACCGTCAAGTCTTGAGTAATCGAGTGTCATGCATTCAAAACGAAAAAGCCCGCCGGGGGTGCGGCGGGCGTGGCTCAAAACGCAGTGTCAGATAAATCCGAGCGTCACCCGTCGCGGCGATGGCGGCGATGATGATGCCGGTGGACTCGCATGAAACGATCAGTATAGCAGACCGGACCGGCGGCTACAGCGAGGTGACGAAACGGACCGAATCCCATTTTCGGACACCTCGCGGTACCGCGTAAGTTGTTACCGCACGAGCAAATGCATTTTGACAAAACGAACCCATTCCCGGAAACGAACAGTTCGCGTCGCAGCCGGGTTGCGTCCGTTTTTCATTTTTCGCCGAGGCGGCCGCGTGCCTCGGCTTGTGCCTCGCGCCGCCGCCAGCGCAGGCCTCGCTCGTTCGCGAGTCTATCTGCCCGCTATTTTACGAGTTGACAAGGCGAGCGGCTGAACCAGTCCGTCGCAAGTCTCAGACACAGCTATAGAAATAAATGTTCGAGTCCTGAACCGGAGTCGGGAGGAGGTCCG
>DASSSG010000783.1:0-5407 GCA_035708545.1 Bryobacteraceae bacterium
CAGGCCGGCCGCTACAAAGTAGCGAGCATCTACGAGGAGGGCCCGGCCGACAAAGACTGGGTAAACGTCAAACCCGGAGATTATTTGATCGCGATCGACGGGAAACCGGTGCTCGCTGGGGACAATTACTGGCGGCTGCTCAATAATCCGCTGAACAAAAAGATCACACTCACGCTGAATTCGAAGCCGGTGGAGGAGGGCGCGTGGCGCACCCGCATCGAGCCCGTCCCGCTGACCGTGTTCAACCAGCTCCGCTACGAGCGCTGGGTGAAAGAGCGGACCGAGCTCACAAAGAAGCTCTCGAACGGCCGCATCGGATATCTACACATCCAGGCGATGAACGGACCGTCGCTGCGCAAATTCGAGAAGGACCTGCGCGAGAACCGCGATAAAGAAGCGCTGATTATTGACCAGCGCTGGAACGGCGGCGGCAACATCGACCAGGAGCTGCTCGGGATTCTCGTGCAGCGGCAATATCAGGTGTGGCAGCCCCGCGGCACCGAGCCCGCCAGCCGGCCGCTGCAGGGTTTCTTCGGGCCGAAGGTCGTGCTGCAGAACTGGCGTTCAGCGTCGAATGCCGAAATGTTCCCCGCCGGATTTCGCGCCCTCGGACTCGGAAAAGTGATCGGCACTCCAACCATGGGCGCCGTCATCGGTACCGGAAGCTACATGCTCATCGACGGCTCGACCATTCGCACTCCGCAGGTCGGCGTGTATCTGGCCGACACGAAGCGCACGAACATGGAGAATTACGGCGTACGGCCGGACATTCAGGTCGAGAACACGCCGGAAGACAACCTGTCCGGCCGCGACCGGCACCTCGAAGTCGCGGTTCAGGAGCTGCTGAAGCAGATCGGCAACCGCACCTCGGCGGTCGGCCAGCCGGTATCGCCGTCGCCGGCAGCGAGGTAATCAGATGGGAGTTCGAGTCGTTCTCTGCTGCGTGGGCGTCTGCCTGCCCATGCTCGCTGACGAAGGGCACCAACACTCGGTTCCCGGCCGGCTTGGGCGCGTGCGGTTCAGCAATTCGTGCTCTCGCGCCGTGCAGCCGGCTTTCAATCGCGCCGTTGCCCTGCTTCATTCGTTCTGGTACGAGGAAGCAGAGAAGGCATTTGCCGGGATCGCCGCCTCGGAGCCGGCATGCGGCATGGCGCAATGGGGCGTTGCCATGAGCAACTACCACCCGCTGTGGGCGCCTCCAACAGCCGCCGAGCTGAAGCGCGGCGCCGAGGCAGCCGCGAGAGCTGCCGCGGCCGGAGCGGCGACGTCACGCGAGCGCGATTACATAGCCGCAATCGCGCTGTTCTACAAAGATTCGGCCAGGCTGAATCACCGCGCGCGAGCTCTCGCTTACGAGCAGGCGGTGGAGCGGCTGCATCGTACTTACCCAGGCGACTCCGAAGCGGCAATCTTTTACGCGCTGGCTCTTCTCGGAACCGCTCCCCCCGAGGACAAGCAGTATGCAAACCAGAAGAAGGCTGCCGCCATTCTGAACGGATTACTGCGCGCGAATCCGGGTCACCCCGGAATCAGCCACTACCTGATCCACAGCATGGATTACCCCGCGTTGGCGGAGCTCGGGCTTTCTGCCGCCCGGAATTACGCGAAGATCGCTCCGGATTCTCCGCACGCGCTGCACATGCCGTCGCACATCTTCACTCGGCTTGGCCGCTGGGATGACTCGATTCGATCCAATCTGGCCTCGGCGGAATCCGCCGGAAGACATGTTCAGAGGACAAAGCCCGGAGCGGGCTCTTTCGATCAGCTGCACGCGATGGATTACCTGGCCTACGCCTGGCTGCAAAAGGGACAGGACGCGAAGGCGAAGCAGGTGCTTGATGACATGCTGCGGATTCGGAAGCTCGATCTCGACAATTTCGCCGCGGCATATGCGTTCGCCGCCATCCCGGCGCGCTATACGCTGGAGCGGCGCCGCTGGTCGGACGCCGCTGCACTCACCCTGCACCCGCCGGCATTCCCGTGGCGGAGTTCCCGCTTTGCTGAGGCGCTGGTGATCTTCGCGCGCGGGCTTGGCGCGGCGCGAACCGGGGACAACACTGCCGCGAACCGCGAACTCCAACAGCTTGCCGCGATCCAGCGGGAAATCACCGGAGCCGCCGGATACGACTGGGCGACGCAGGTCGGAATCCAGCACCGCTCGCTGCAGGCCTGGATAGCGCAGGCCGGCGGGAGACACGATGAGGCGGTGCGGCTGATGCGTGCCGCCGCCGACCTGGAGGACGCGACGGACAAGCACCCCGTCACACCCGGTGCCGTGCTGCCCGCACGTGAACTGCTCGGCGATCTGCTGCTCGAGCTCGAGCGTCCCGCGGAAGCGCTGCCGGAATTCGAGGCCGTTCTGAAGCAATCGCCCAACCGCTGGAACGCGCTCGCCGGCGCGGTGCGATCGGCACAGCTTGCAGGCGATGAACTGAAGGCCAGAGTCTGGTATGCGAAGCTGGCCGTTCTCGCGGAGAGCGCCGAACCAAAACGGCAGGCACAAGCACGCGAGCTCAGGCAACTCGCGCGCATGACCGCGCGCTGACGCTGCACGATGGCCGGCCAAAGCATCGAACGGCGGGACACGCTCCGGATGTTGGCAATCGCATCCTCGGCGAGCACGTTCCCCGGCTTTGCGCGCTGGAGCTTCGCGCAGGCGCCGCCACAGCAGAGGGCGGCGCGCTACCAGCCGCAATTTTTCACCGCTGCCGAATACGCCACACTGGAGCATCTAACCGACATCATCATCCCGTCCGATGGAACGCCCGGCGCGCGCGAAGCCGGCGTGAGCGAGTTTATCGACTTCATGGTCTGGAGCGATCCCGCTCTGCAGTATCGGTTCCGCACGGGCCTGCGATGGCTGGACGCGCACAGCCGGAATCAGCACGGCCAATCGTTCCGCGATCTTGCCGCGGCCCGGCAGAACGCGATGCTCGAGACGCTGGCGTACACGAAGCGGTATCAGCCTGGGCAGGAGGATGGCCGTGCGTTCTTTCGCCTTCTGCGCGACTACACGGTCATGGGTTTCTATACGACACGGATCGGCTTCGAGGCGCTCGATGCGCCGAACCTCCGCATGTACACCGATTCGCCCGCCTGCCCGCATACCGGCGATCCGGAGCACCTCCGCCTGAAGCGATGAAACAGTACGACGTGATCGTTATCGGAACCGGCGCCGGCGGAGGGATCGCCATCAAGACGCTCTGCGATGCCGGCCTGAAGGTTTGCGCGTTGAACGCGGGCCGCCGGCTCAATCCAGCCAAAGATTTCCGCAATCATCGCAAGCCGTGGGACATGAAATACCGCGGCTTCGGCGATCCGAGGACGCGCAGCCAGTCCTACGGGTATATGGATAACGAGTACGTCGAGGGCGTGTGGGAGCACGAAATCAGCTACACAACCGCGCCCGGCACCGAGTGGATGTGGCCCCGCTGCTTCGTAGTCGGGGGCAAGACGAACTTCTGGGGCCGATCATCGGCGCGTTTCGGCGATATCGATTTTCGGGCCGCCACGCTCGACGGCTATGACGTCGATTTCCCGGTCACATACGAAGAAATAGCTCCTTACTACACGCGCATCGAGCGCCTGATCGGCGTGGCCAGCACCGTACAGGGCCGGCCGAGCAATCCAGACGGCGTGTACCTCCCGCCTGTTCACTTCCGGTGTCTCGATCGCATTCTCGAGAGCGGTGCGAGCAAGATCGGCGTTCCATACCTGCCCGATCGCATCGCCCAACTCACGCGCCCGCACGCCGGACGTCCGGCCTGCCATTACTGCGGCGACTGCACCGAGGGCTGCGACACCGGCTCGTTCTTTTCGACTCCGTGGTTCTTCCTTCCATCGGCCGAGAAGAGCGGCAATCTCGAGCTGCGCACCAACGCGCTCGCCCGGAACATTTTGGTTGACGAACGCGGCCACGCCCGCGGCGTCGCCTGCATCGATCGCACGACCAGACAGGAAGTGGAGGTGGTTGGGAAAGCCGTGGTTGTCGCCGCGTCGTGCATTGAGTCCGCGCGCATAATGCTGAATTCGAAATCGCGCCACTGGCCTTCAGGCATCGCGAACTCGAGCGGGCAGCTCGGCCGCAATCTCTGCGACCACATGTACGGGACCGTCGCGCGCGGCTGGCTCCCACAGCTATATGGCCAGCCGAGCTTCCCCGATAATGTCTCCGGCAGCACCGTTGCGTGGATGCCGCGCTGGCAAAACCTGAGAAGCCCGCGCGAGGAGAAGTTTATCCGCGGCTATTCGGTGTACCCCGGCGGCGGCTGCGGCGGTTTCCCCTGGTATCATCGGCAACTCGAGGGCTTCGGGTCAGCATTCAAATGCGAGATCAGGCGCCGCCACCCGGCCCCCGTCAGCTTTACGATTCAGGCGCCGACGCTGCGCTCGGATACCAATTACGTTGAGATCGACCCCGACGTGAAGGACGTGTATGGCATCCCCGTCGCGCGCGTGCGATTCGAATGGGACTCCAACACGCTCCTGATGTGGGAGCACGCGAAACACGCCTGCGCCGAAGTGCTCAGGGCCGCCGCGGGCGAGTACACCGGGGCTGCCGATCATCCTGAGCCGCCCGGCTTCAGCCTGCACGAGACCGGGGTCTGCCGCATGGGTAATGACCCGAGACGTTTCGTGACGAACCGCTTCGGCCAATGCCATGATGTACCGAACCTGTACGTGTGCGACGCCAGCGTGTTCCCCCACTGCACGGACAAGACGACAACGCTGTCGATTCTGGCATTCGCGCTGCGCTCGTGCGAGCACCTCATCGATCGCCTGCGAACATCACGATAGCGGCAGGCTCGAGAGTGTATTCTGCGTCAGAGCGCTACCGGCGTACGCAGTAAAGCGTGTTTTGCCCGCGCAGGTAGATGCTGCCGCCGGCAATCGCAGGCGTGGCGATGAAGCTCTCATCGGCGAAGCTGTTCGTGGCGAGTACTTCGTACTTCTCGCCCATCGCCACAACCACCACGTCTCCGTCTTCGCTCGCAAGATAGAGCCTGCCGGCGGCGCCGACCGGCGAGGCCTTGAAGCTGTACGGCTTCGGCAGCCGCTGCTGCCTATAGTATGGTTCGCCGGTTGCGGCGTTCAGGCAGCTCAACATCCCGGTATCGGTCAGCATATAGAGCTTGCCGTCGTGCAGCACCGGCGAGGGCGTGTAGGAATTCCCACGATCGTTCTTCCAGACAATGGAGTCGCCAGCAGTGAGATCGCCATCGCGCCCGAGCTTTATCGCGAGCAGGTTCGGATCGCGAAATCCGCTCATGACATACGCCATCCCGTTGGCTGCAACCGGCGCGGGAATGACGTTCGCGCCCAGACCCGACGCCTCCCAGATCACCTTTCCGGTCGCCGCGTCATACGATCGAACCTTATTGCTCGCACTTACGATCAGCTGCCTAGT
>DASSSG010000784.1:0-8161 GCA_035708545.1 Bryobacteraceae bacterium
GAACGCCTCGGCTTCACCACCGATGGGATGCTCACGTTCCAGACACCTCTTGCGGGCGAGCGCGCGCGGAACGCGAGCGCTCGCCTGAACTTCGCGCGCGAGATCTCCGATCGCCTGCAGAACACTCCAGGTGTGCGCGCAGTCGCGGCCACGAATCTCCTGCCGCTGACCGGCTGGAGCAACCTGCCTGCGCAGCGCCTCGGCCATCCCGAGCACAGCATCGGCGGCATGGAGATTCGCTTCGTCACGCCGGAGTACTTTGCACTGTTGGGCGTGCCCGTGCGCGGCGGCCGCTCCTTCAGCAACACCGACGGCGAGACCAGCGCGCCTGTCGTGATGGTGAACGAGACCGTGGCGCACACGTGGTGGGGAGCGCGGTCCCCTGCCGGGGATCGCGTCATTATCGGCCGCTTCCAGAACCGCGAGTTCTTTACCGACGTGCCGCGGGAGATCATCGGAGTCATCGCAGACAGCAGGACGACCAGTCCCCGGGAGCCGCCCCGTCCGACGATCTTCATACCGCTCGCTCAGACGGGGGCGTTGCCGGTTGGCACCCTCGCATGGGTGGTCAAAACGGACGGAAACGCCCGCGTGCCGGCCGCGATCCGGGCAGCGGTCGCCGGCGTCGATCCACGCCAGCGCGTTCTGCAGCTGCGCACGATGGACAGCATCGTCGCGGCCACCACGGCCGCCTCGCGCTTCAACGCGGAACTGTTCGCGCTCTTTGCCGGCTGCGCCCTCGCGCTCGCGGCGCTCGGTGTTTACGGCCTGCTTTCGTTCGTCGTCACGCACCGGCGCCAGGAGATCGGTACGCGAGTTGCCCTGGGCGCCCGGCAGGCACAGATCCTCGGCGTTTTCCTCAGAAAAGGCCTCATCCTCGCCGCTATCGGAATCGGCCTCGGTCTTGCTGGCGCGCTCGTTCTGTCGCGCTGGCTGGCAACCCTGCTGTACGGAGTACAGCCGAACGATCCCCGGCATGTGATCGCCGCTGCCGTCGTGCTGTTCGTCGCCGCTCTTGCCGCTGCCGGCCTGCCCGCGTATCGCGCGGCCCGGATCGACCCGCTCCTCGCCCTGCGCTACGAATAGCGCCCGCACGGCTTTAGGGGTACGGTTCGAAAGTGCTGTTCACTCGAGAGCCACAACAGAGCGATCCCCAGGAGGATTGCGGGCTCGATCGTAGCTCGGTTTCCGAGCCGCGCGCATCAGCACGCGGTCAAGACACTTCAGAGACAGCAGACCAGCCACGCGGAACGCCCTGTGTCGACAAGAAGCGTCGAGTCGGGCGAACATGAGACGCGTGGCCCCACGCCCCGCCGCTTGCCAATCGTGAGTGACCGCCGCCGGAAATTTCTATTTGCCTTGCTGCGAGGACTTTACGAGGATCCCTCTCCGATCCGTTCCCGCCCTCGGCGCTATTCTCGCCTCGTGGGGCGTCTTGTAGTCCCATGAGACGACTTGCCGTGCGGACAAAGCCCAATGGCAAATGCATTTTTACAAAACGAACCTGAGAATGCAAAAACTTGGTTAATTATCAATAACTTAGCCCGCCCACTCGCGGGCGCATGGGTTCGTTTTGTCACCTTCGCCTTCGGGCCGAACGGCGCCGCCTGGGTGTCCGAAAATGGGATTCGGTCCGTTTCGTCCCGTCTATTCTCGGCTCGGCAGTCTCGCTGCATTAATACTTTTCTGTTATTGCGACCGGCCACGGTTCTGCCCTACCATCGGCGGTTAGTTTCGTCAGGGCTCGCCTGCCAATGAAGAACTGCGCGCTCGCCTGGTTGTTCGTCGCTCTGCTCGTCAACACCGCTTATCTCGCCGCCTTCGCGCACCCGACCATCTTCTATATGTCGAACGTGGCCCTGCATCTCGTGCTGGGCCTCGCGGTCGCCGCTCTCGCGCTCTGGACGCTGCGCAAAGAAGCCGGCAACTGGCGGCTCGCCGCGCTCCTCCTGTCGGCGCTGACCGGCGTCGCTCTCGTCGCGCTCGGCAATACATTTCCGAACCGCTGGGTACTCTGGCTGCACATTGCGATCTCGCTCGCATTCGTCGCCGCTGTAGCGGCCTGGCTGCGGAAGCGCGCGTTCAATCTCCTGCTCGTCGTCCTGATCGCGCTTCCATTCGCTGCCGCGCTCTACCTCCGCGCCTTCCCAAACCCGCACCACCGCATCCGCAACCCGCTGCTCGTTCCGGCCGCTATGGAAGAAGAAGGCGCGGGCCCGAAGTCGCCGTTCTGGCCCTCGTCCTCGCGCACCAACGTCGGCGGCATCATCCCGGCGAACTTTTTCATGGACTCGAAACTCTGCGGCGAGTGCCACCGCGACATTTACCGGCAGTGGGAAAGCTCCATGCACCACTTTGCCTCGTTCAACAATCAGTTCTATCGAAAATCCGTCGAGTACATGCAGGACATCAAAGGCACGCAGGCGAGCAAATGGTGCGCCGGCTGCCACGACCATGCCGTCTTCTTCAACGGCCGTTTCGAGCGCCCGATCAGGGAACAGATCGACACGCCCGAAGCGCATAACGGCCTCGGCTGTCTCTCCTGTCACGCCATCACTCATGTCGACAGCTCGATGGGCAACGGCGGATTCACGATCGAATATCCGCCGCTGCACGAGCTCGCTTCCAGCCGCAACCCGGTAATCCGCGCGCTCGATTTCTGGCTCACTTATACCGACCCCGAGCCACATCGCAGGACTTTCCTGAAGCCCTTCATGCGGCTCGATTCGAGCGAGTTCTGCTCCACGTGCCACAAAGTCCACCTCGACGTGCCGGTCAACAGCTATCGCTGGCTGCGCGGCTTCAACGATTACGACAACTGGCAGGCGAGCGGCGTCTCCGGTCAGGGCGCGCGCTCGTTCTACTATCCCGCGAAGTCATCGACGTGTTCAGACTGCCACATGCCGCTCGTCCGCTCGAACGACCCGGGCAACCGCAACGGAATGGTCCACTCTCACCGTTTCCCCGCGGCCAACATGGCGGTCGCCTACGCGAACCAGGACCACGACCAGATGCGCGAGACAGAACGTATGCTGACCTCCGGCTTCATCACCGTCGACGTGTTCGCGGCCACGCCGGTCGAGCAGACGCCGGGCCATCCCGAGATGCAGCGCCGCCGCGCGGAAGAAGGCCCCTCCCTCGCGACGTCGTTCGCCGTCGGCGAAGAAGCGCAGCAATCGGCGCGCGAGATTCTCCTGCGGGAAGTCAGCAAAGTCGCGGCCCCGCTGAACGCCGGCACGTACCGCTTCCGCCGAGGCGAGACTGTCCGAGTGGATGTGGTCGTGCGCACTCGCAAAATAGGGCATTTCTTCCCCGGCGGCACCGTCGACGCTTTCGACGTCTGGCTCGAGCTCGAGGGCCGCGATTCCACGGGCCGCTCTGTGTTCTGGAGCGGAAGCGTCGAGGACGGTGGCAAAGGCCCGGTCGAGCGTGGAGCGCACTTCTACCGTTCATATCAGCTCGACGGCGAAGGCAACCCGATCAACAAGCGCAACGCCTGGCAGACCCGCAGTCTGCTCTACGTTCGCCTGATTCCGCCCGGAGCGGCCGATGTCGCGCACTTCCGTGTGCGCATCCCGCCGGACGCGCGCGGTCCCGTGACGCTGACGGCAAAGCTGAACTATCGCAAGTTCTCGCACTATTACACGCAGTTCGCCTACTCCGGCCGGCCCGCGCCAGATCAGGATCCAAAGCTCGTCAGCATCAGCCACGACAGCCGGGAGTTCACCTTCGGACCGCAGAACATCCCGGGGAATGTCTCAGGCAGAATTCGCGATCGCATTCCCGATCTGCCGATTGTCACCCTGGCGAAGCACCACGCGAAACTCGAACTGGGAGATGGGCCGGCCAGTTGGACGCCCGCTCCCCGCAAACAGGATCGCGAGCGGTGGAACGACTGGGGCATCGGCCTGCTCCTGCAGGGCGACCTCAAAGCAGCAGAGTACGCCTTTACCAAAGTCACCGAGATCGATCCCGGCTACGCCGACGGGTGGCTGAACGTCGCCCGCGCCCTCATTCAGGAGGGTGAGACCGAGCGCGCGAAGCCATACATTGAGCGTGCGCTGAAAATCGACGCGTCGCTCGGCCGCATTCACTTCTTCAGGGCGTTGATCGAGAAAGCGGACGGCGATTACGACACCGCCCTTGCTTCCCTGCGTACTGTCGAATCGAAGTACCCGCGCGACCGCGTCAATCTGAACCAGATCGCGCGCATCCTCTTTCTGAAACGCGACTACTCGGGCGCTGTCCAGGCTGGCCTTAAAGTGCTGCAGGTCGATCCCGAAGACGTGCAGGCGCACTACACGCTGATGCTTGCCTGGCGGGGTCTCGGCGATATGGAGAAAGCCGCTCGCGAAGAGAGGCTTTTCCGGCGCTTCAAGGCCGACGAATCATCTCAGGCCATTACCGCGCGGGCGCGCATGATCAGCCCCGAAGACAACAACGAACGCCAGATGATCCACGACCACGAAAGCGTGCCGCTGCCATGAAGTTTGCGGAGCAGCCTGGCAACCTGCGCGCGATCGTCAATCGCGCAGTCTCTGTGATTGCATCACTGTCCGTCGCAGCTTTCGCCCTGTGTCTGCTGCCCGCAGCCACGCCCCCGATCCAGTTCACCGATGCAACCGCTGCCGCGGGCATTCGTTTCACCCACAACAGCGGCCGCACCGGCAAAAAATGGCTGCCCGAAACCATGGGAGCGGGTTGCGCGTTCTTCGACGCGGACGGCGACGGCTGGCCGGACATCCTGCTGCTCAACAGCCGGGATCTGATCCCCCGCGGCCGCCGATCCGTCTCCGCGCTCTACCGCAACAATCGCAACGGCACGTTCACTGACATCACCGCCGGCAGTGGCCTCGACCTCGAAATGTATGCGTTCGGCGTCGCCGCCGCCGATTACGATAACGATGGCCGGGAAGATCTCTACGTCACGGCGCTCGAGGGCGACCGGCTCTTCCACAACGAAGGCAACGGCAGGTTTCGCGACGTGACGAAGGTCTCGGGCATCCGGAACGCCAACTTCGGCACCAGCGCCGCCTGGCTCGATTACGACAAGGACGGACGCGCCGATCTCTTCGTTGCTAATTACGTGCAGTGGTCGCCGGAGAACGATCTCTGGTGCTCGCTCGATGGCGCCACCAAGTCCTACTGCACGCCCGAAAGTTACAAAGGCACCTCCTCGAAGCTCTATCGCAATCTCGGCAGCGGCCGCTTCGATGACGTCACCGATCGCGTGGGCCTCGGCGACAAGACCAGCAAATCACTGGGCGTCGCTACGTTCGACTTCGACAACGACGGCTGGCCCGATCTCTTCGTCGCCAACGACACGCAGCCGAACAAGCTGTACCGCAACAACGGCAACGGCACGTTCTCCGAAATCGGGGTCTCGGCCGGAGTCGCCTTCGGTGAAGACGGCGTGGCGCGCGGCGCCATGGGCACCGACGCCGCCGACTACGACCGCAGCGGCCGCCAGCACCTGCTCGTCGGCAACTTCTCCAATCAGATGCTCGGCCTGTACCACAACGAGGGTCGCGGGCTCTTCGTCGACGAAGCTCCGCGTTCACCCGTCGGCCGAAACAGCCTCCTCTCGCTCGCCTTCGGCGTCTTCTTCTTCGACTACGATCTCGACGGCCTGCTCGACATCTTCGCCGCCAATGGCCACATCGATGAGGAGATAGGCAGAGTCCAGCCCAAAATTCAGTTCCGCCAGCCGCCGCTGCTGTTCCGCAATACCGGCAGCGGCCGCTTCTCCGACGTCTCCCGCGCGGTGGGCGCGGTGTTCCAGCGGCCTGTCGTCGCGCGCGGCGCCGCCTGCGCCGACTACGATCGCGACGGCGATCTCGATGTGCTCATCACCACGAATCACGGACCCGCCTGCCTGTTCCGTAACGACGGTGCTGATCGAAACCAGTGGCTGCGCGTGAAACTGACCGGATCGAAATCAAACCGCAGCGCCCTCGGCGCCGTCGTGAAAGTCGACGGCCAGTCGCAGACCGTCCACAGCGGCTCGAGCTACTGCTCGCAAAGCGATCTTGCGCTGACGTTCGGTCTCGGCAGCCGCACCACCGCGTCCGCTGTGGAAGTAGTCTGGCCCAGCGGCACGCGCCAGCGATTCACGAATATCCCGGCAAACCGGCACTACACAATCGAGGAGGAAGCCAGCGCGCTAAAATAGCCGCGTCCGGTGCCCTTGACAGTCTACGACTACTTCGAGCGGGCGTACCGCCGTTCGCTCGATCCGGTCGCCGGTGAACCGGTCTGCGATGAGCACGGCAACTGCGCGATGTTTTCGGTCGACGTGATGGCCGGCCGCATCGCGGCCGTCAGGTACCGCTGTACGGTCTGCATCACACTGGTCGGGCTGTGCCAGCACCTGTCCGAGCTCGTCACCGGCCTCGACGCAGGCGCGATACTCGAAATGCAGCCGGACACACTGCTGGGGTTACACCCGGAAGTTCCGGAGTCGAAGCGGCCCGCGGCGCTGCTCGCCCTGGAAGCGCTGCAATCGGCCGTTGGCGGAGCGAGGCAATGAAGGTTGCCTACATATTCTCGACCCAGGGCCACACCGTCTCGTACAAGCTCGGCCGCATGATCCTGCCGCAACTCGAGGAAGGCCGGCACGGCGCCGATGTCGTCGGCATGTTCTTCTTCGAAGACAACTGCTATCTCTTTCTGAAAGGCAATGCCGTCGGCGAGCGGCTGGCCGCGTGCGCGAAGAAAACGGGTATGCTGCTCATGTGCTGCGATCAGTGCTGTTACGAACGCGAGATCGCGGACAAGCTCATGGCCCCGGTCACGATCGGCTGCTTCCCCGATCTCTATAAGGCACTCTCGTCCAACATGCCCGACCAGGTCATCACGCTCTGATGAATCCCAAACTTCCCATCGCCGCAATCACCGACGAGTTCTCACCGGATCTGAAGGAGGCGCTCGACGCCATGGCCCCCATCGGCATGATGGGTGCCGAGCTCCGCGTCTGCTGGGGCAGGAACATCATGGACCTGAGCGATGCCGAGCTCGATCGCGCCATCGATCTGGTCAACGCGAAGGGCATGCAGGTCATCTCCATCGCCTCTCCCATACTCAAATGTGTGCTGCCCGAAGGCGGCGACGTCGATACCCGCTTCCAGCAGGATGTCTTCGCCTCGACCCACACGTTCGATGATCAGCCCCGGCTCGCCGAGCGCGCCTTCACGATCGCGCGCCGGACGGGAGCGAAGATCGTGCGCGTGTTTTCCTACTGGCGCACTGTCGAGCCCGACCGCTGCTTCAGAGGCATCGTCAAAGCCCTGCACTGGCTTGGCGATCAGGCCGCGCAGCATGGCGTAATCATCGGTCTCGAAAACGAGCACGCCTGCAATGTCGGTACTGCGGTCGAGACCGCAAAGGTACTCGCCGCCGTCGGCCACCCCAGCGTAAAGCTGGTGTGGGATCCGGCCAACGCTCTCGTTGCCGGCGAAATCCCGTACCCGAACGGCTATCGTCTGCTCCCGCCGGAACGCATCGTTCACGTCCACGTGAAGGACTGTCAAATGGAAGGACATCGTCCGATCTGGGGGCCGGTCGGCACGCGCGCCGTCGACTGGAAAGGCCAGATCGCCGCGCTCGTCGCGGACGGCTACCGCGGCTGGCTGAGTCTCGAAACGCACTGGCCCGGACCGGGCGGGAACGACAAGATGGCCGCCAGCACCATCTGCGGCTGGAATCTTCGCGGGCTCGCTGCAATGTGATGCCGAGGCGGTGGCTGGCCTGGGCTGCGCTGGCGGTCGCGAGCGCTCTCACGGTTTACGGGCTCTTCCACAATCACCTGTTCGCGCAGGAAATCTGGACGCCGCTCGGCCGCCAGCGTCTGCTCATCTTCGCGGCCGCGTTTGCGCTGTGGACCGCGCTCCTGCGCTTCTTCCGAACGGGGATCTTCGTCGCCGCGACCACGGCCGTCGCTCTGACGTACGCGGTTCTCGTCGCCGGGCCGCTCGCGGTCGCGGCCGTGCTCGTGATCGTCTACGCCTGCTGGCTGCTCGGCGGTGGCCGCGACCTCACCGACCTCTGCCTCGGCCTGGCGATCCTTGTCTTCGTCCTCAGCTTCGCCGTACACGCCCGCATCAATTACATCTGGACCTACGCCGCGGTCCTCGCTCTGATCATCGCAGTGCGTCGCCGTGCG
>DASSSG010000785.1:0-2869 GCA_035708545.1 Bryobacteraceae bacterium
CACCATCTCGCGGAACTTGTACGTGGTGTCGACGTGGAGAAGCGGGAACGGCAGCTTGCCCGGATAGAACGCCTTCTGCGCGAGGCGCAGCATCACGGACGAATCCTTGCCGATGGAATACAGCATCACCGGCCGCTCGAATTCCGCGACGACTTCGCGGAGGATGTGGATGCTCTCGGCTTCGAGCGCCCGCAGGTGAGTCAGCGCACTACGGCTGAGGGCCGCGGGCGCGGCCTCGACTGCTGCCATATACATGTAAGCTTAGCAGATCACCCCAATCTCGATTTACTTTAGGGTATTCACCCGATGCGAGCCGCGAGCGCCTCATGCTCTGTGGTCTGGTGTCGCGCGTAATTCCTGACAACCGCTTCCTTACGGTCGCGGCTCAGACACGACCCTTCTCCGGGACGGCACACCAGCTTGACTTCCAGACGGGAAAGTCGTAGGACTAACCACATCCAGCGCAGCGTGGCTCCGCGCCGGCTCGATGGACACTCGCTTCCGGACGGAAGGCGTGTTGGCGGGACGGCTCACCCGGAGCCGCGCCCCGTTCGTAAAGGGGGCTGCATGAATCGACGACAGTTCCTGCATATTGCGGCAGGATCGGCCGCAGCTCTGGCGCGCGCGCCGCGCGCGCACGCCGCTTTCGCGCAGACACAGCCGCTGCGCAAGTTCGCCGCGCCACTTCGAACCCTGGCACAAATGGCGCCCGCTGTTCGCCTCAGCCGCACGGCGCCCCCGGGCAGTACACCGGTGGACTATTACGAGATCGCGCTGCGGCCCTTTACCGATCAGCTTCACCCCGACCTGCCGCCGACGCGCCTCTGGGGTTACGGCAATCGAGCGGGCGGCGCATTCAAACACCTCGGCGGGACAATCGTCGCGGATGCGGGCGTCGCCGTCCGGATTCGTTTCTTCAACGAGCTGCCGAACACGCACATCCTGCCGGTGGACAATACCGTGCCCGGCCTTTCCGCGGCAGCCGCTGCGCACGTGAATCGCGCCGCGGTACACCTGCACGGGGGCAACGTCGCGTGGCCGAGCGATGGGGGTCCACACGCGTGGTTTACACCTAGGAACGCCGCGACCGGCTCGTCGTTCGTGCGCTGGCTTCCTGACGCCGCCGGCAATCCGACTGCGGACTTCTGGTATCCCAACCTGCAGAGTGCACGCCTGCTCTGGTTTCACGATCACGCGCTCGGCAACACGCGCCTGAATGCGTATGCAGGGCTCGCTTCCGCCTACATCATTCGCGATTCCATCGAGCAGTCTCTGATTGCGGACGGCGCTATACCGGCGCTCGAGATTCCCGTCATCATTCAGGACAAGGTCTTCACCTCGGCACGGACCGCCGACACGCTCAGCACGGCCGGCGATCTGTGGTATCCGCGCACTTACGATACTGAATTTTTCGATCTGGAACCCGGCGGTCTGCCGCTGCCGCCGTACTCGCTCGTGCCCGAGTTTTGGGGCGACACGATGCTGTGCAACGGCACTGTATTTCCGTTTGTCGAAGTGCAGCCGCGTCGATATCGCCTGCGCATCCTGAACGCGTGCAACACGCGGTTCGTCCGTCTGAAGCTGGTCGGCGCTCAGGGCAAGGTGTTTCCCGATTCCGCGGAGCCCGATGTCGGCAACGCGGGACCCGCGCTCCAGCTCATCGGCAACGAAGCCGGTTTCCTCGACGGGGGCGCGAATCCGCAGGGAGTTCTCTTCAGCAATGACCGGCGGTCCAGAGCGCTGGTGCTCGCACCCGCGGAACGCGCTGATGTGATCATCGATTTCTCGGACACAAAGCCGGGCACGTACTGGATTCTGCACAACGACGCTCCCGTTCCGTTCCCCGGCGGCACGCCGCTCGGCGATTTCTTCCCCGAGAACCGCAGGCTGCCGACGCCTCCGTCGCCAGGATACGGACCGAACACGCGCACATTGCTTCAGTTCCGCGTCGTTCCGCCGACCGCAGCAGATGCTCCGGCTCCGCGGAACTGGTCGCTGCCGCGCATGAATCGGCTGGCGCCGCTCGGGGTGCTGGATCCGCCGCCAGGAATCCCGATCAGAGACCTGACGCTGAACGAGGCGGTTGATGAATACGGGCGTTTGTCGCAACTGCTGGGCGCAGTGGGTGCAGGCGAACACGGCAGATTCGGCCTGCCGTACGATGCCGCGGCCACGGAGACACCGAGGGCCGGGAGCATCGAGGTGTGGCGCATCTCCAACCTCAGCGCGGATGCGCATCCGATTCACTTTCACCTGGTCAACGTTCAGGTCCTTGCGCGGCAGCGTATCCATGTGCACCAGTTCGGCGTCGACCATTTCACCGGCACGCCCGCGTTTAGGGGCCGGCCGGAGCCGCCGTATCCCGAGGAAATGGGCTGGAAAGAGACGGTGCGCATGAACCCGGGCGAGGCCACGACGGTCATCATGAAATTCGATCTGCCTCCGAACCCGGTGGTGCCGGTGAATGGCGTGCCCACAGCGGTCGCGCCGCCAGCGAGCCCGCGAACCGGCGGCCACGAGTACGTCTGGCACTGCCACATTCTCGAACACGAGGAGCATGAGATGATGCGCCCGCTTGTGGTTCAGCCGTGACGGATCAGGCCGAGGGCAATCGAAAACCGCGGCGAGAACCGCAGCCGAGTGCGCCGGCAGAGGCGATGCCTGACGCGCACGCCGGAAATTGAGTCTGGGATTCCTGCCCGGGCCGGAGGGGCGGCGCAGCGCAGTCGAACACGGGACGGCCCGCCACGCGGCCGCAGCCCGTCATGCTGGCTGAGGAGCACGTTTTTTCTTCTGAAACCGGATCGCCGCCGGCAGCGACCACGTGGGCGCCGGGTTCGTTTGGCAATTTTTGTTTTTGGGGTTCAGG
>DASSSG010000786.1:0-2434 GCA_035708545.1 Bryobacteraceae bacterium
CATCGAACGGCGCCTTCTCGGGCCAGCCCTTATACCCATCACCCTGCCGGACAGTAACGTTTGTCAGGCCCTCGGCAGCAAGTCGCGCACGCGCGGCAGCCGAGAGCTCGGCAACGATCTCGATCGTGTACACGTGGCGCACGAGCTTCGCCAGGATCGCCGCCTGATAGCCCGACCCGGTGCCGATCTCGAGAACAACATGGTCCGGCTTCGTATCGAGCAACTCAGTCATCATCGCCACAAGCGATGGCTGCGAGATCGTCTGGCCGTGGCCGATCGGTAGTGGCGAATCGCGCCATGCGAAGGGACGCATGGGCAGCGGGACGAAACGGTCCCGGCGTATCTCGCGCACAGCCGCGAGCACGCGCGCGTCTCGTATTGCAGGAGCGATGTAGTCGCGGACAAGCTCGTCGTGAGACGACTGCGCGATACAGACAGGCAGCACGGCGAGCAACAGGATCACAGCAACCAACGGCATGAACACGGCCGGTACACCTCTTCTACTGATGCTGTCACCGGCGCGACGCTGCGGCAACCGTGGGGTACGCGCCCTTATGCGCGTCATCACCCCGCGACCTGAAGGAACCGGCCGTCGCGGCGAGCAGGACGCGCGCGCGCTCAAACACGTCCGTCAGCATGCGCGTGGTCAGCTTTCCGGTGCTCGTGTTCTGCTGGCTCGGATGGTACGAGTCGATCAGGACGCGCCCGTCGTCAAACCTGTGCTCATGCCCGTGGCCGAAGCAATACGAAGCGCGACGCTCGCCCGTGACAGCGAGGTAATTATCGTGAGCGATGCGGCCCAGCGCCACTATCAAGCGCACGTTTGCAAGCAGCGCAAGCTCCTTTGACAGAAACTCGCGGCAGGTGGCAATCTCCTCGGACGACGGTCTGTTGTCCGGCGGGGCGCAGCGAACCGACGCGCTGATCCACGCATCGTGCATGGTCAAACCGTCGCCGCGAGCAATGCTCGCCGGCTGCGACGCAAAACCGGCGGCGTGCAGGACGGCGTAGAGGAAATCTCCCGATCGGTCGCCCGTGAACACGCGTCCTGTACGGTTCGCGCCGTGCGCTCCCGGGGCGAGTCCAAGAATGAAGAGCCGGGCATCGGGATCTCCGAATCCAGGTACTGGCCGGCCCCAGTACGTCTGTTCGCGATACGCTCGCCTCTTGATTCGTGCGACCGCCGCACAGTGCGCGACCAGCCGCGCACAGCGCGTGCAGGAGATGATGTCGTTCTCGAGAACGGCGAGCGGATTCAGAGCGGGGCTCATCCACTTCCTATACTGACATTAGATGTCATTCCGGCTCGGCACGGATTACCGCCCTCGCGGCGACCAGGGGCAGGCGATCGAGCAGCTGGTTCGCGGACTGAGAGACGGCGAGCCGCACCAGGTCCTGCTTGGCGTCACCGGGTCCGGCAAGACATTCACGATGGCCAGGGTCATTGAGGCCGTCAGCCGTCCCGCGCTCGTGCTGGCGCATAATAAGCTTCTCGCAGCCCAGCTTTATCATGAGTTCAAATCGTTCTTCCCGCAGAACGCAGTGGAGTACTTCGTCAGTTATTACGATTACTACCAGCCCGAAGCGTACATTCCGTCGGGTGACGTCTACATAGAAAAAGAAGCGACCATCAATGACGAGCTCGATAAACTGCGGCTGTCGGCCACGAAATCGCTGTTCGAGCGCCGGGACTGCGTCATCGTTGCGAGCGTAAGCTGCATCTACGGACTCGGCTCACCGGAAGCCTATTACGGCATGCTGCTGATGCTCGAGAAGGGCCGGCGCATGCCCCGCAGGGATATCACGGCGAAACTCGTCGAGATCCTCTACGAGCGCAACGACGGCGATTTTCGGCGCGGCGCCTTTCGCGTTCGCGGCGATATCATCGAAATCTTCCCCACCTACGACGACTACGCATACCGGATCAGCCTCTGGGGGGACGAGATCGAGAACCTCGCGCAGATCGATCCGCTCACCGGCCAGGTTCGGCAGACTTACGTGCGCCTGCCGATCTACCCGAAGACGCACTACGTCATGAGCCCGGAAACGAAGGCGGCAGCGCTCCAGAGCATAGAACAGGAACTGAGTTGGTGGCATCATGAGCTCGAGAAACAGGGCAAGCTGATCGAGGCCCAGCGGCTGTACCAGCGGACGATGTTCGATCTCGAGATGATTCGCCAGATCGGATATTGTCATGGAATCGAAAACTACTCGCGCCACTTCTCCGGGCGCCTGCCTGGCGAAGCGCCGCCGACGCTCCTCGACTACCTCCCCGGCGATGCGATCATCCTGATCGACGAAAGTCATCAAACCATCCCGCAGCTTCATGGCATGTATCACGGTGACCGCTCACGCAAGGAGACGCTCGTCGCGTTCGGCTTTCGGCTGCCCAGTGCTCTGGATAACCGGCCGCTCACCTTTGAAGAGTTTGAGA
>DASSSG010000787.1:0-3445 GCA_035708545.1 Bryobacteraceae bacterium
CCTGTGAATTCCACCCGCCATCTACGTGGAACAGAAGCGGCCGCAGACCAAGCCTCGCCTTAGCCAGGTACGCGACGTACGAACTGTCGACACCTCCGCTCATACCGATCAGGCAGTCGTAATCGCGGCGGCGGCCGGCAGCCTTTATCTTTCTGGTGATGCCGGCCAGCAGCTCCGCGCCGTGTTCGTTCGGGTGCCACACAGGTACGATATTGCGGTAGAAGTTCTCGCAGTAGTCGCACCAGCCTTTTTCATCGAACGTGATGTGCGAGTCGCTCGTATCCATGATGCAGTTCGTGCAGATCTGATACGGCCGCCTCGCCGCCCCCGCTAATGCCGTCATAGAACGCCTCCCGGCGTGCTCAGTACGGCATCGGGTTGCAGCACAGCACCGCGGTCCTGAACGTGGCACACAGCGCGATCGCTGGGTGGAACTGAGTAGCGCGCCAGCAATTCGTCCGCGATTCGCTGGCCCGCTTTGCCGTCCCACTTAGCGGGAACAGACCCGCGCGGAGCCCTGCCGTCCAGTACGGCGTGGGCGGCCGTGCGGATGTTCGCCGGCGCAGTGCCAACGAGCATGTTGGTACCCGAAATGCAGGTTATAGGGCGTTCGGTATTCTCGCGCAGCGTCAAACAGGGGATGTTCAGGACCGTTGTTTCTTCCTGAATTCCCCCGCTGTCGGTCATCACCATCCGGCACCGCGCGACCATGCCGATAAAGCTGAAGTAACCCTGCGGCTCGAGCACGTGGATGTCCCCGGCGTCGAGCCGGCCTGCAAGACCGAACCGCTCGAGGTTTCCACGAGTTCGCGGATGTACCGGAAAAACAACCGGAGCTCTTCTGGAGATCTCCACGACAGTGTCGATCAGGCCGCCCAGTGCGCCCGGGTCGTCCACATTGCCAGGTCTGTGAAGAGTAACGACCACGAACTGTCCGGCTTCCACACCCTCAGGAAGCGGGCATGCGAGCGCACGCTTGAGATTAGCGAGCAGGCTGTCGATCATCGTATTCCCGACGAACCGTATTTTGTGTTCCGGAACACCTTCCGAACGCAGGTTCTCGTTCGCGAGAGTGTCAGTTGTGAAGAGAATGTCGGATATCGCATCCGTACACACACGATTGATTTCTTCCGGCATGCTGTGGTCGCGAGAGCGAAGACCGGCTTCCACGTGGGCGACATCGATACCGAGCTTTTTGGCGGTCAGTGCACATGCGAGAGTCGAATTCACGTCGCCTGCGACAACGACGCAGGCCGGCGACTCGCGTTCGCAAACAGGTTCAAACGCTGTGAGCACGCGACCCGTCTGCTGGGCGTGTGATCCCGAACCGGCAGCGAGGTGGTACCGAGGCTCAGGTAACTGAAGATCGGCGAAGAAACTGTCCGACATTCGCGCATCATAGTGTTGTCCTGTATGGACGAGGCAGATTTCCGGCGAGCCGTGGCACTGTTTCGCCGCCAAAGCTCTCATGATGGGCGCTACCTTCATGAAATTGGGTCGCGCTCCAACGACAAGCAGGATCTTCATTCCTGGTTCCACTGCTCCTTCCCCCGAACCCGGTGCTTTCTCGCGTTCAGCGCAACACATCAGCTGGCGCACGGAGCACGGCCCCTTTCCCGGGCCCGAGCCAGCGCGCTCTCCAGCAGTCGGTGAATAGATATGGCGTGAATGCACCCATCTGATCGAGAGTCCGGTTGCTGGGCATCGGACAGCCCGATGCGGCTATCGGAGGTTGCCGCTACGATTTACAAAAACCGAGATCTGCAGACGTTCAGGCAGGCCCATCGACATTGAGGCGACCGAATACCGGTCTTCGGACCGGTCCATCGGGTGATTCGGAACAAGAGTCTTCCGGTAACGGTGGTGCGGCATCAGCGGTCTGTTCCCGCGCTGTCATACTTCCCGTAATAACCGTAATAGTAGTAACTATCACTCTGATCCCGTTTCACCTCATTCAGCACCAACCCCACAACATTCACATTCAGCCGGCGCAGCGACGTGATCACGGAGGCGATCGACTTCCTGTTGGTCTCTCCCGCGCGAGCCACGATGAGCACGCCATCTGCGCAGGTGGCCATTTGCAGCGGATCGGCAAACCCGAGCAGCGGCGGCGCGTCGACGATCACCAGATCATAATCCTGCGCTATTTCGTCTAACAGGTCCTGAATGCTCGAGCCGACCAGATCGGAGGCCCGGCGTGAAGGCGGACCGGCCGGCAGAATGTCGAGCTCCGGCACTGCATCCACCTTGACCAGCACCTGACGCCATTCCACCTCGCCGAGCAGGACGTTCGACAGGCCGGCGGTCGGGGTGAACCTGAACTTACGGTGGACGCTCGGCCGGCGTAAGTCGCCGTCGATCAGGAGTGTCTTCTTCCCCTGCTCTGCGTGCGCGAGCGCAAGGTGCACGGCCGTCGTGGACTTCCCCTCCGCTGGCGAAGCGCTGGTGACCAGAATGGTCCGCAACCGGCGGTCGAAATCCGCCAGCAGGATGCTGTTGCGCAGTGTTCGCACTGATTCCGAAAAGCTGGAGAGTGTGTCGTCTGTGTTCGTGCCGGCAGTCAGCGCGACCGTGTTGCCTATCCGCTTCCGCCAGTGTTTCACTGACGGCAGCATTCCAATCACTGGCGTGTTCAGCTCGCGCGTTGCTTCTTCCGGATCACGCACCGTGTTATCCAGGACGTCTGTCACCACGGCCGCGCCGACCGCCAATAACGCAGAGAACAGAAACGCGAGCGCTGCGTTCAGCTGCACATTCGGAAACACTGGCTTGACCGGGGGCCGCGCCGCATCCGCCAGACGGATCGAGCTGTTCTGGAAACTAGCGTTGATACCCGCCTCTTTAATCCGCCGCACGAGTTCGTCATAGAGCTTCTTGTCGGCTTCCGCTTCGCGCTTCAGTTGCTGGTACTCGAACGACCGAGCGTTTAACTTGTCGAACTCCGCTTTTGTCTCCGTGACGGCTTTCCGCAGCATCGCTTCGCGGTTCTGTGCCTCGGTGTACTCCACAATTACCCGCTTTGCAATGTTTTCCCGCGTCTTTTCGAGCAGGCGCTGGATCTCGGCGACCTGGCCGGCAGCCTTCTTGTACTCGGGATGGTTCGCGCCGTACTGGCCGCGAATCACCGCGAACTTCTGCTGTGCGTCATTGTGGCTCTCGAGCAGTCTGCGCAGAGACTCGCCCTGGGTCGATGCCAGAGCCGACTCCATCGAACCGCTGCTCAGCGATTTCGAAGCCGCTTCCTTTCGCACGCGATCGCCCTGCGCATTGGTATATTCCGTGTTCAGTTGAAGCAGGCGCGCCGAGAGGATGCTCGTCTTCTCTTCCGGATTGATAACGTTGAGCTCTTTCTCGAACTGCGCGAGAGCGGCCGTCGAGCGCTCCATCTTGGCCTTGAGTTCCTCGAGCTGCTTCTCCATGAACTCCGACAGGCTCGATGAGGCCT
>DASSSG010000788.1:0-7291 GCA_035708545.1 Bryobacteraceae bacterium
AAGCCAGTGGAGGGCTGGGTAGCAGTGAGCGCAACCGCACTGATGATGCCGGACCAGCAGCCCCCCCCTGGCGCGCGCAGGCGTGCCTGGTACTGGCTCATGACCCGCGAGCCAGTGGAACGTGTTGGCCGCAGTATTCTGCTGTATTACGTGCAGCCGGCAAAGGCATCGATGCCGCAGTGACAGCACTGCAGCACCCGCGCGAGAGCTATACCGCACGAATGATTTTTCGTCGCCATTTTCCTGCTGATCATCTTTTGTGCGGTCGCGTTCGGCCAGAAAGCTCAATACGATTTGTATCGGAATTCCGCGTCTGCGGTAGCGCAACAGCGTGCCGCGGATCGTTCCCTCACTTTGCCTCAGGCGATCGAGCGTTACATCGCGAAGCTCGGGAGCGAAGGGGTCGCGGACGATGAGATCACACGCCGGACGAACCTGATCCGCACGTCGCGCAATGATCTCGAGGACGATTTCTGGAACCGTTTCTTCACGCAGGGCAAATGGGAACTACAACACCGCTCCCAACGCTTTCCTGGCGGAAATCATCGAGGGCCGCAAGCCGGGCGTTGCGCTCGACTACGGAATGGGTGCGGGGCGGAATTCGATCTATCTCGCAAAGCTCCGCTGGCAGGTGTTCGGGTTCGACCCCGCCAGTGAGGCCGTGGCGCTCGCCAAATAAGCGAGCGCAGAAGATGGGGCTGAAGCTCGATACCAGGACCGTTCGCGACAGCGATTACGATTTCGGCAGAGAACGGTTCAATCTGGTTCTCTTCAGCTGGACAATGACCGATCAGTACGTCCAGAGGGTGGTCGATGCGCTGAAGCCCGGCGGCATCGTCGTGATGGAGTGCGGCGCCGACTGGGTCGGAGGGAATGAGATGCTCAAACGCTTCGACATCCTCGAGGTCATTCGTTCGAGATCGTGAACGCTAAATCCGACTTCTTCAACCGCCGCGAGATGGACGTGCTCCGGCTGGTCGCACGCAAACCGGTGCGGTAATCAGAACAGGGACATTGCCTGCGCTCGTCGTCAAACACGGTTCGCCCGCCGAGCTGCGGTGATATCGCGCGCTCGTGGGCGATCACATGGTCGAAATGGGCTTCCGGCGCGTGATGTTCCTCGACTGCTCGCACGAACGTATCAAGGCGCCTGAAGGCATGAAGTTTGTCTCCGTGTCCGACTTTCGCCGCCTCGAGCGACCGCCGCAGCACGGAAATCGACTCGTCGTAGGTTTTGAGCAGCACCGGGAACGGGTGCCCGTCCTTGCCGCCGTGCGCGAAGGAGAACCGCGCCGGGTCGGAGAAGCGGCTGGGCGCGCCATGCACGACCTCGGCAACGAGCGCGAGCGACTGCAGCGTGCGCGGCCCGAGCTTTTCGACGAGCAGCAGCTCGGCAAAATCGTGCAGGTCCCGTTCGTATGCCGTCGTGAGCACCGCGCCGAGACGTTTCAGATCGACGTCGGGCGCACGCACGTCATGGCGCGCCGGAACGATGAGCCGGCGCACGTCGCGGAGGGTTGTCTCGGGATTTTCGTGAACGATATCGAGCAGAGCCGTCTGCGCGGGCCGCGCCTGCGCGTCAACGAGGTTCATGATCGCGCCCTGATTCTCGCCGACGATCGCGGTGTGCGGCTCCGACGTGAAATCGCGGACCGAAACGGAATGCCAGTGGTAGCGGCGCGCGAGGCCGCTCGCGTCATTGAGGCCCTGCTGCACGACCGCCCACTCGCCGCCAGAGGTGACGATGAACGAATGCAGGTAGATCTGGAAACCGTCGGCGATCGCGTTATTATCGACGCGTGCTGTGAGCCGGCTGGCGCGCACGAGCTCGTTGCCATCCATACCCGTGCGGTCCGCGACGGAGCGCAGCTCGTCGGGAGTACGCAGAGAATGCCGGCCGCGGCCGCCGCAGATGAACAGCCCGAGCTCGTGCGAGCGCGGGTTCAGACCGCGCTTGAGCGCGCCGATGACGGATGTCGTGATGCCGGAGGAATGCCAGTCCATGCCCATTACCGAGCCGAGCGCCTGGAACCAGAATGGATCGCTGAGCCGTGACAACAGCTCGGAGTGGCCGTAGTGGTGGAGGACGGCTTCGACGATACCCGTACCGAGCTGCGTCATCCGTTCGGCCAGCCACGCGGGCACACGACCGCCGTGAAGCGGGAGATCGGCGATGCCGGAGCGTTTCACTGCTGGTTTCAGTGTAGCGGCGGGAGAGCCGGGGCATGACAATGGAGGCAATGCGACCGGAAATAGCGCGCCAGGCGGCGACCGTGCGCGAGCGGCTGAAGGCCGCGGTGGATCCGAAGTTCCGCGAAGGGCAGTTCGCGTTCTTCAAGGAAGAGGTGGACACGTACGGGGTGCGGAAACCGGCGCTGAGCGGCATCATTCGCGACTTGTTCCACACAATTCGCGACTGGCCGCCCGAAGCCCGCGACGAGCTGTACCGAGAATTGTGGAGGAGCGGCAAGCTCGAAGAAGGAGCGATCGTGTGCCACGTCGCGCGACGTTTTCCGCGCGAGTTTGGCGGGCGCAGGTTTCCAATCTTCGAAGAGTGGATCGACAAGTATGTGCACAACTGGGCGCATTGCGACGCTGTCGCTTCGTGGCTGCTCGCCGGCTGTATCGCGGAGGAGCCTGCCCTGATGAAGAAGCTGGAGCCGTGGACGCGATCGGAGAACCGCTGGAAGCGGCGGGCTGCCGCCGTCGCGCTGCTGCAGGAAGCAAAAGCCGGCCGCGCGACAAACCAGATTCTGCGAATCGCGTCAATGCTCGCCGAAGATCCGGACGTGATGGTCCAGAAGGGTGTGGGGTGGCTGCTCAAGGAAGCGTATCCTGCGCAGCCGGTGGATATAGTTATGTTCCTGCACTGGCAGCGAGACCGGTTCTCACGCCTGACGCTGCGGTACGCGGCGGAAAAGATGACCGACACGCATCGGAGAATGCTGTTGCGGCCGAGCTCGATCACGAAACCGACGGCTGTCCGGGCATGACTTACAGCGCCGGCTGTACGTATCGGTTGTTACTCACAGTTAACCGAAAAGCATTTTCGAGCGAATGCGGTCACACCTCCAGCAGCAGACATTTCTGTGGAAAGAGATGACGTATGAGAGGTGTGAAAACGGCGGGCGCGATTCTCGTGGTTGCGGGCGTCGCACTTACTGCGCAAACCGAGCAGAGTACCGGCGCGCCGGCACAGAACACGAGCACGGGAGTGAGCACATTAACGCCGGGTGTGGGGAATCAGACGTGGGCGGGTACGTTGCTCGACGCGAACTGTCCCACCATTAGCTGGGAACGGAGCCGGCGCAGTCCTTTCGCGGCTGGCCCTGGCGAAGCGCAGTATCGAACAGGCACGCAGGCCGCGGCCGCAGGCGGCACGATCACAGGTGCGCCGCCGGCTTCAGGACCGGCAATCCCGGCAGCAGGAACAAGCCGGAGCGTCTCGGAGTCGGCCAGGGGCATGCCGGCGGCCGGCGTTGGTGCCGCTGCAGCCGGCGTGCCGGGCACGGGAACGCGTGCGCGTTCCGACGCCGGCTCAGCACAGACGATGAAGAGCGACCAGATCGCTCGGACGGAAACTTCACAATCCGCTGCGCCGCCGGGAACGACGGCATCCGGGACTGCGGCAGCGGATCAATCGGGCTTGCAGGCGGGCGTTAGCGGGCCGCCATCGGGCAGCACTACTGCCACTGCGACAGGCGTGGTCACAGCGTCGCCGGCAAGCAGCTCCGGCGACCCTGCGGGCTCACAAAGTCGCGCGGCGGCGGGCCCAGTGGTGAACGCCGGGTCAGCGCCAGACTACAGCGCCTGTCGTGTGACAGTGGCGACTACCTCGTTCGCGCTGAACTCGAACGGCCGGATTGTGATGCTCGATTCCACGAGTAACGAACGCATTCGGCAACAGCTGCAGTCGAGCTGGTTCAGCACCACGGCGAACACCGGCCGCGATCTCAACGTTTCGATCGCCGGGACAATGCAGGGCGAGAATCTGAGCCTCTCCACGCTTACAATTCAGTGAGTATGGCGGAGACCGACATCGAGCGGCACAACTGGGCGGAGTTTCTCAACGATTTTTGCCGGAAGCATGAGACGTGGCTGGCCGACGTAGACGCGTTTCAGTTTCCGGCCGGTCAGCCGGACCAGGTCGCGCGCGATCTGCACATCCGGGGCATCGAGGTCAGCAGCGACGGCGAGCAGATTCGACTGGTGCTGCGACGTTCCGAGTCACAGGACTTCGTACACACAGTCTTCAGACCTTCCCGCGTAACTCACATCGACCCACGCGACGGCCGCGGCGAGGAGCTCCAGATTCAGGGCGCCAACACCGCGACCGTCATTCGGTTTCACAGTGGGGCGCAGCACCACCTCCGCGACGAAGCCTGACGCATGCGTCAGTTTTGAAACGGACATACACGGTGGTGAGTCCTCTTCTAAGGGAGGACGAGATGCACGAACGGCCCGACGAGATCCTGAAACGGTACCTGCAGGACGCAATCGCAGCCGAGCGGAGCTTCGAATCGCAGTTGCGTACGTTTGCACGGGAGGCGGACGACCCGGAGCTCGAGCGCCTGTTCTCCGATCATGCCGAGGAGACGCGGACACAGCACGAACGGCTGAGCGGCCGGCTCGAGGAGACAGGCGGGTCGCCGTCGGCAGGAAAGAGCTTCCTCGCGCATCTGTACGGAATCGCGCCGAAGGCAGCGCAGCTCGGGCAGGAGAAGACCGAGCGTGTGACGCAGGATCTGATCATCGCCTTCGCGGTCGAGAACAGCGAGATCGCTATGTACGAGGCGCTGGCGGTCGCCGCGATGGCTGCGGACGACTCGGAAACCGAGCAGCTCGCGCGCCGCATTCAGGAAGAGGAACGCATCGCGTCGGAAAGAGTTTGGCGAATGCTGGGCCCCGCTGCCCGGCGCTCGTTTGATACGCTTGCGATCAGGGCAGCCTAGCCGCTCTTCCGCCGCAAAACCGGGGCGCGGGCCGTATACGCGGCTTCGCGCCCGTTTGTATTCTGGCCACAATGGCTGACCGCACTTACGATCTCATCCGGCCTCCCGAAGGCGTGCCGATCAAGGCCTGGACGCACGGCGTGCCGATGGAAGAAGAGGCGCGCAGGCAGCTGCTCAACGTTGCGCAGCTGCCGATCGTCTACCGCTGGATCGCCGCGATGCCCGACGTGCATTACGGCATCGGCGCCACTGTCGGCAGCGTCATTCCAACGAAAGGTGCGATCATTCCGGCCGCCGTCGGTGTCGACATCGGCTGCGGCATGATGGCGGTGCAAACGAGCCTTTCCGCGAGCCAGCTTCCGGACAGCCTGAAACGCCTGCGCGCGGCGGTCGAGAAAGCGGTTCCGCACGGGCGCACAAACCAGGGCGGGCGGGGAGATCGCGGCGCCTGGCACCATATTCCCGAGCGCAACAAGCAGGCCTGGGCGCATCTGAAGCCCGGTTACGATGCCATTCTCGAGAAACATCCGAAGCTCGACCGCGGCAACGACATCAATCACCTCGGCACTCTTGGCACGGGAAACCACTTCATCGAGATGTGTCTCGATGAGCGCGACCGGATTTGGCTGATGCTGCACAGCGGCTCACGCGGGGTAGGGAACCGCATCGGGCAGTACTTCATTACGCTCGCGCGCGAGGACATGCGCGCGCATCTGGCGAACCTCCCCGACAAAGATCTGGCGTATTTCAAAGAAGGCACGAAGCACTTCGACGACTACGTGCACGCGGTGAGCTGGGCGCAGCACTACGCGCGCACGAACCGCGATCTGATGATGGAGAACATCCTGCGCGCGATGCGCGAGTCGGGCGAGTTGCCGCCGTTCGAAGCAACGCTCGAGGCGATCAACTGCCATCACAACTATGTCGAGCGCGAGCGGCACTACGGCGAGGACGTGTTCGTCACGCGCAAGGGCGCCGTGCGGGCGGGCCGCGGCGACATGGGAATCATTCCCGGGAGCATGGGGACGCGGTCTTACATCGTGCGCGGCCTGGGGAATCCCGAGAGTTTTCACAGCTGCAGCCATGGCGCGGGCCGTGCGATGTCGCGGGGCGAGGCGCGACGCCGGTTCACGGTCGAAGATCACGCGCGGATGACCGAAGGCATCGAGTGCCGGAAAGACGCCGACGTGATCGACGAAACGCCGGCCGCTTATAAAGATATCGATGCCGTGATGCAGGCGCAGGAAGATCTTGTTGAGGTCGTTCACACCCTGCGTCAGGTGCTCGTGGTGAAGGGCTAAGGCCGGGAAGGTACCCTGTACCGGTGCGGATAACTCGCCGGAAATCGTGCGCCGGCATTCTCGGATCGCTCACGGTTGTGCCTGGCGCGGCCGCGCCGCTGGTCATCGACACACATATCCACTTGTTCGATCCGCAGCGGTTTTCTTACCATGCGAACGCAGTATATCGGCCTGCCGCGTATACGCTCGAGGATTACACGAGATTCGTGAAAGCGGTGAATATTGCGCATACGATCCTCGTTCATCCCGAACCTTATCAGGACGATCACAGATATCTCGAATACTGCTTCCAACATGAGCCGCGCCCGGGTTTTTTCAAAGGCACGTGCCTGTACGATCCGATTTCGCCGGACACGCCCGCTCGAATCAAGGCGGCCGCGGACCGGATTGTTGCTTTGCGCATTCACGTGACCGAGCCCGCCAGGTACCCGTCCCGCGGCGGACCGATTCGCGATCGCGACCTGTCTTCCGCGGAGATGCGCCAGACCTGGAAGGCAGTTGCCGATCGCGGTATCGCCGTGCAGCTTCATCTGATCCCGAAGTTCGCGGCTGCTGTGTACAATCTGGCCGCGCAGTTTCGCGCAACTCCCGTCCTTATTGATCACATGGCGCGGGCGGCTCAGGGTACGCCGGAAGAGTTCGTGGACGTGCTGCGGCTCGCCAGGCTGCCCAGGACGTACATCAAATTCTCCGGGCCGGGATTCGACCTGCGGCGTGACTGGGTACGTCGCGCGTTCGATGCATTCGGAGCGAAACGGATACTCTGGGGCGGACTTGGACACTCCCCGGCCGATTACGCCAAGGCAACGGCAAAGTTCGACGAAGCGTTTGCGTTCGCCTCGGAAAGGGACCGGGAACTGATCCGGGGAGGAAACGCCGCGAAATTGTTTCGATTTTAACGGCCGCTGACCGGGCGCGTGTTCCTCAATGCGAGGTGGCGGGAGCGATTTGCTCGATAAGCTCTTTCGGTGCGTGCGCGCCTGCCGGCATTGGCGCCAGCAGTTGCTCTTTGCGATACACCAGCGTCGCCGTGTTATA
>DASSSG010000789.1:0-12133 GCA_035708545.1 Bryobacteraceae bacterium
TGCGGCAGATATTTTCCTGCCCGATGTGCCGCTGGAACTCCGCGCGTGTCATCAACTGCCGCGGCTGCGAGCGCATCCCGCACAAGATCACGTGGCGTCCGGTGCTCCTGAGCTTGTCGGCGATCGCCTCGAGCGCATGCAGACCCGTCGCGTCGATCGCCGTCATATTCCGCAGCCGCAGAATCACAACCTCGGGCAGCGTGTCCAGCTGCTCCTCGATGATGGACAATTTGTCTGTCGCGCCGAACAGGAACGGTCCATGGATGCGGAAAATCGCGACGCCTTCCGGGACATCGTGCAGCTGGAGGCTGTGTCGGCGCCCCTGCGCGATGTCCTGCTCCGTGATGCGCGTGACCGTGGTGGTGAGTGTCACCTTCCGGATGAAGATGAGTGCCGCCATGATCATTCCGGCTTCTACGGCTACCGTCAGGTCCGCGAACACAGTCAGCGCAAACGTAGTCAGCCAAACCAGCACTGAGGATCTGCCAAGCCGGAGAATGTCCGGAATCTCCCGCCACTCTCCCATGTTGTATGCGACGCTCATCAGAATCGCCGCCAGCACAGCCAGGGGTACGCCGCCTGCCAGCGGCGCCGCAAACAGCACGATCAGCACCAGCACCATCGCGTGCAGCATGCCGGCGACGGGCGTGCGCGCTCCCGAGCGGATGTTGGTCGCCGTGCGCGCGATCGCGCCTGTTGCCGGAAGTCCGCCAACAAGCGGCGATACCACGTTGGCGACACCCTGCGCGAACAATTCAACATTCGGGTTGTGCCGATCGCCGCTCATTTGATCGGCCACCACTGCCGAAAGCAGGGACTCGATAGCGCCGAGCATTGCGACCGTTATCGCCGGCGCGAGCAGTTTCAAAATCAGATCCGGACGGAACTGCGGGATGCTAAGCGACGGAGTTCCGCTCGGGATGGCACCGAATCGCGTATACACGGTATCAATCCGCAGCCCCAGCCAGACGGCGAGCACGCTCCCGCCGATGAGTGCGATTACCGTGCCGGGAATACGCGCGCTAACCCGCCTCGCAACGATGATCACGACGAGCGAGAGGAGCGCCAGACCGGCAGCATCGGCGTCCACCGTGCCCGCATGTTCTGCGAGCACGCGCAGCCGATCCAGAAATTCGCCGGGAACCTTGTCCACGCGCAGCCCGAAGAAATCTTTGATCTGAGTGCTCGCGATCAGAACCGCGATGCCATTGGTGAATCCAATAACCACCGGCCGCGGGATGTATTGAATCACCGTCCCCATGCCGGTCAAACCGAGAACGATCAGGAGTACGCCTGCCATCAGCGTGCACATGAACAGTCCGTCCATGCCGTGGTGCGCAACGATACCCGCGACGACCACGACGAATGCACCGGTCGGTCCGCCGATCTGGCAGCGCGAGCCGCCAAGCGCCGATATGAGGAAGCCCGCCACGATCGCGCAGTACAAACCCGACTGCGGCGGCACCCCCGAGGCGATCGCGAATGCCATTGCCAGCGGGAGCGCAACCAGGCCGACGGTGATCGCTGCTGTCAGATCGTGCAGAAATGTATTAACTGAGTATTGCCGAAGGCACACGACGAACTTCGGCAAAAACCGCTCGAGAGCAGACACGGATACATTCAGGATCTCTCATTGGAGGCGACGACAGGAAGCGACGGCGCTCTGCCGGTCTGAAAATGGTTGATTGCCGTTTCGATCGTGCGGCTGCGCGCCTGTCTATTCGTATCGCAACGCCACGGCCGGATCGACACGCGTGGCGCGGCGCGCCGGCCGCCAGCTTGCGAGCAGCGTAATGGCCAGCAGCAGCACGACCGTCCCGGCGAAGGTCGGCAGGTCCAGCGGCTGAATGCCGAACAGCATCGCCTTCATGAAGCGGGTCAGCCAGAGCGCCGCGGCAATGCCGACGAGCACCCCCGCGCCTCCCATCAACACGCCCTGCCGCATCACCATGCGCAGGATGCGAGGGCTGTCCGCGCCAATCGCCATGCGAATGCCGAACTCGGTGGTGCGCCGCGCGACCGAATAAGAGATCACGCCGTAGACGCCGATGGCCGCGAGGCCGACCGCGACCAGCGTGAAGAAACTCAGCAGCACGCTGAGAAAGCGCGGCCGCGAGCGCGCGGCCGCGACCACGTCGTCCATCGTGCGGACGTTTGCCACCGGAAGGCTCGCGTCGAGTTCACGCGCGGCCGCGCGGATCGCATTTGCCGAAGCCGCCGGCGCGGCCGCCGTGCGCAGCAGGACCTGGAGAACGCGGATCGATCCGCCGCCCGCCTGGCGGTAAGGAATGAAAAATTCGGTTCCTGTCGGTTTGTCTGTGCCGCCGTTTTTCAGATCCGCAACAACACCGACAATCGTGTACCAGGGGGCGTTAGATCCGGGCTGGATTCGATGCCCGAGCGCGCTCTGCCCCGGCCAGAAGGTGCGCGCCATAGTCTCGTTTATCACCACCGAGGGCGGTGAGACGGCCGTGTCGCGTTCGTCGAGCAGCCGGCCCTCCACCATCCGCGCGCCAATCGTCTCGAAAAAGCGGTGTCCGACGAACTGCCAGAAATCGACATTCTGAGGCGGGCTGCCCGGCTTTTGCACGTAGCCCTCTATGTTCGTGTCGCTGACGTCAGCCTGGCGGTCGGGCGGAAGCCCTCGCATGACCGTCGATGAGATGACGCCCGGAAGCGCGGCAAGGCGCGCCTCGAGTCGCTCCACAAACGACTTGACAGCGGCGTCGTCATACTGTGCCCGAGGCAGGGCGATCCTCGCAGTCAGACGGTTGCTCGCGTCGAAGCCGGGGTCGACCGCCTGCAATCGCCAGAAGGCCTGCAGCATCAGCCCGCATGCGATCAGCAGCACGAGCGCAAGAGCAAGCTCGGCGACGACAAGTCCGCGGCGCAGCAGGACGGCCTGAGCGGTGGCTGACGTCCGGCCCGCCGCCGATTTGAGCGTTTCGTGCGTGTTGCGCGCCAGCGCCTGCGCGAGCGGAGCGAGGCCGAACATGACTGCCGTCGCGAGCAGCACGGCCGCGGTGAAGGCCAGCACACGCCGGTCGACCCCGACTTCAGCGGCGCGCGGGATCGTATCGGCGCCCGCCCACAGCAACAGCCGTACGCCACCGATCGCGATTGCAAGGCCGAGAATCGCGCCCGCGACCGCGATTAATATTCCTTCGGCCAGGAACTGCCGGACCAGTCCGACAGCGCCCGAGCCCATGGCGACGCGGACCGAAATCTCCTTTTGGCGTGCCTCGGCGCGCGCGAGCAGGAGAGTCGCGACGTTGACACACGCGATCAGCAGGACGAACACGACGGCGCCGAGCATCACGAGCATTGCCGGCTTTACCGTGCGCACCACCTCATCCTGCATGCCATACACGAGCGCCGGATGGGTAGCCGGATGAATGGTGTGGAAATTCTGCGTCCCTCGCTGGCCCCACTGGTTCACACGCGCGGTCAGTTCCGCGCGCGCCTGCGCGAGCGTGACGCCGTGGCGCAGCTTTGCGAGAATACCGAGCCGGTGATTGCCGCGACGCTGGAGATCGGCATTCGTGAGCTGAAGAGGGGCCCAGACTTCGCTGACATCGACCTGTCCAGGCGGAAACTGGAAATCCTGAGGCATGATACCGACAATGGTTGCGGGCAGGCCGTTGATCTTCACCTCGCGCCCGAGCACGGCGGCGCCGCCGAACGCGCGCCGCCAGAGACCGGCAGAGATCAGCAGGGCCTGCGGTGCGCCCTCGCGATCATCGGCGGGCGTCAGCCAGCGGCCCTGGCGCGGACGGATACCGAGGCTGTCGAACAGAGTTCCGGTGAGGAATGTCGCGGTGACGCGTATCGGCTCAGTCGCCGTAGTGAGGTTCACTGCCCCGACCTGCCACGCATCGACCCGTTCAGAAGAACGAAGGTTCTCGCGCATTTCCCTGAACTCGGGAGGTGAAACCGGAAATCGGCGGAGCCCGCCGTTCGGGAAGGTCGGGAATTCTGTGTAGAGCCGCACGAGCCGGTGTGAATCGTGATACGGCAGCGGACGAAAGACGACGGCGTCGACCACCGTGAAGACGGCCGTGGTCGCTCCCATGCCCAACGCAAGGCAGAGCACAGCAATCGTAGTGAACCCGGGGTTGCGGAGGAGCAGGCGGAGCGCGAACTCGAAGTCGCGGGACAGCGCGCGCATACCTCACTTTACGAATATTCGCGACGAAGGTCACGCGTTGCCTCAGTAATTCAGTAATCTGGAGCGGTCAGCGCATGCACCGCCTCCTGTGTATCGCAGCGTGCACCGCCGCTTTTGCCGCAGACTTTGAATTTCCCCGCTGGCATCTCACTGCGCGCCAGTGGCAGCGGCTGGGCATCGCGCGCGAACACTACCTCGACGTGATGGAGGGTGTCTGCCGTTTCTCGAGCAAACAGCAGGCCCCGAGCGGGGCGATCATCGACCCGTTTCTCCGGCGTGAGCATCAGTACGCTACGCCGTACTTCGCGTACGCCGTCGGTACGCTCATGCACGAGGGACGCGCGCGCGACCTGTGGCAACACGGAGTCCGAGCGATGGAGCACGCCACCGCCTGCTTCGGCCGCGGCCGGAACGGGATCCCCGACCAGCACGGCGAGTGCTTCATTCCCGCCCTCACCGCCGCCCTGCCTCTGTACGAGGCCCACGTTCCGGACGAGCAGTGGGCACGCTGGCGGGATCGCCTGACAACGCCGCGAGCCGAGATCGTGGGCGCGAACTACAACAACTGGGAAACATACGCAATGAAAGGCGAGTGGATGCGAGCGATTGCGGGTCTCGCCGGCCGCGAGGCTGCCATTGAAGGAATCGAGAGATCCTGGCGCGAACGCCAGCGCCTGCGGATCGCGGCCGCGCCCTGGCTGCTCTATCACGACCGCACCAGCGATCCTGACACGCTGAACGTGGAAGCCGTCGGGCGCGGAAACCTGCTCGCGTTGATTCACCTCGGGTATTCCGGGCCGAGCGCGCCGGAGATCCGGCGGATTGTCGAGCATGCGTCCCGCCTCACGCTCCTGGTGCAGGACCCGACCGGACAGGCACCGGCGCACGGCAGGACCGACGATCACGTGTGGGTTGATGTCGGCTACCAGCTTGCGTTCGAAGTGATGGCGGAGCGAACACGCGCGGCCGACTCGTGGCTCGCCGCGGTGTTTCGGCGGGCGGCTGTGCTCGCGTTCACCAATATCCAGCGCTGGCGCCGAAGCGGCGGCGACTGGGCCGGCTTGTTTTTCGTCGCCAGGAACCGTTTCGATCCCGCGCTGCGCGTCGGATACCAGAACGCAAGCCAATACAGCAACTACAACGGGTCGCTGATGATGCATCTCGCCGAGGCTTTCCATGCTCGCCGCAGCGCGATCGCGGAGTCGCCAGCGCCCGCGGAGATCGGGGGCTACGCTCTTCGTCTCGACGATGAATTCGCCGGCGCGTTCGCAAACGCCGGCGGAATGCAGATTCAGGCTAAGC
The DNA here is from genome assembly GCA_035708545.1 of Bryobacteraceae bacterium. Taxonomy (GTDB): domain Bacteria; phylum Acidobacteriota; class Terriglobia; order Bryobacterales; family Bryobacteraceae; genus DASSSG01. The sequence continues at coordinate 5,471 of DASSSG010000789.1, forward strand.
TGCGCGGGCAGGTAAATGAGACGCACGGCAACTACTGGACACCGTTCGGCGTCGTGCGATTTTCCCGCGTGGGTTGGGACAGCCGACTCGGTCCTTCCGACGGGGCGCTGACGCGCGATGGCGGCGTGAGCTTCGCCCCCACGTTCCTCGAGCAGGGGAAATGGCTGCGCATGGCCGATCTCTCAGCTCGGTATCACGCGACGTGGTCGGTGGCCTTCGTGCACCCGCTGCTGGTCCGGTGCTCACTCCTGTACGCGCCGAAGCCGGGCCAGTCAGGCCCGAGTTTTCATAACGACTTCATCGTCACGCCCGATGGTGTGCTGTCCACAATCATCAGGACGGCGGGAGAGGTCGATTGGGGAGTCACATGGCCGATCCTCGAGAACGATGGGCGCCCGCTCGACATAACGTTCCGTCCGACTGCAGCCGCGACGAAGTATTCCCCCGGCCCTGACCAGCAGGTCTTTCTCGCGGTTGCGGGTAGCTATAGGGTTCAGCCCGACGAGCGGTCGCTTCGGAGCACGTATGGCGATCTTCGCCCCGTCCGCGTAGTGGCAGCAGGCGCGTCGAATCACACGTTCGTCTACCCACGATCCGACGGCGAGCCGAGCGTCGAGGCTGTGGCGGCGGACTTCGCGGTCAGGCCACGCGGATATACCTCACGGCTGGCGCGTGTCGAGGGCTCGCTGTATATTGGACGGACATCGGCGGGCGGCTACGGCGGCTCGCTCGACCTCGACGGCGACGGCGCCGCGGACGTGAGCTTCAGCGCGGATTGCGCGTTCGTGCTGCAACTGCGCGACCGGAGGATTACGGCAATGGAAACGGATCGCGAAGTCATAGCGACGGCGCGAGGGCGGCAGTATCCGATGCGTCCCTATAGACCGATGTCCCTGCCGCGGCAAGCGCGATGACGACAATACGAATTGCCATCGCGGTTTTCTGGACCTGCGCTGCCGCCGCCCAGGTCTGCCGCGTTTCGACCAGCGGTCTGAACCAGAACCGGCGCGTGATGGGTCCCATCCATACTGAGTGCCCGCCGAACATTCATACACCACCGTTCGGCAACTGGGGTGTGTCCTCGAACTTCGGTCCCAAGTATGACGGTCACCAGTTTCAGGGCTGGTGCCACAACAGCCGGATTTGTGACAACGATGGTAATTGCCGCACCGATTGCCGCGACGGCTGGTATGAGTGGAACAGCTGCACCGACGTGCGTCTCTATCAGCCGCCGAACTGCACGCTTTACAACGCGGAGAACTGCACGCAACAGGCGACGGTGACCGGGATCAACGTCCACGGCAGGCGCGTCGTCGACGTGCCGGTGCGCTGTCCGGCCGACAGCGATGGCGATGGAGTCTCTGATCGCGGCGGTTGCGGCGACGTACTCACGTTCTCGAACGGCACGAACTTCATGTCGTTATACGAGCTCGATCCGGTCACGGGCGACGACCTGGTGCAGACGCTCTATTTCCCCGAATCGCCGCTGACGATGAATTGCGATGTCTGGGGGTGCCCGGCAGTGGTCTCCGGCTGGATGCAGCCCGGTTTTTACCAGAGTCCGTCGGCTCCCGCCAAAGTTTACGCGGAGATGGCGATGCGGGTGGACGCCGCGACGTTCGCCGATACCAGCCGGGCATGTCGCGCCGTTGGGCCCGTGGTCACCACAGTAAATGGCGCGAGCTTTCGGGGGCCGATCGCACCGGATTCGATCGCATCCGCGTTCGGGAACGGGCTTTCAACCACGACCGCCGCAGCCGCGGGCACGCTGTCGACGATGCTGGGCGACATGCAGGTGACGGTTACGGACAGCGCGGGCTCCGCGCGCAGGGCAGCCCTGTTCTATGTGTCTCCGAATCAGGTCAATTTTCAGACGCCGCCCGCGACCGTGACGGGCACGGCGCAGATCACGATCAGTCGCACAGACACTGTCGTATCTCGCGGAACGGTGCTCGTCAGTGCGGTCGCACCGGGTCTGTTCGCCGCGAATGCGAATGGTCAGGGGGTCGCCAGCGCGACGGCCGTCGCGATTGACGCAGCCGGCACTCAGCAACCGATCCCGGTGTTTGCCTGTAATGCGACCTGTGAGCCGGTGCCGATGGACGTGTCCACCCGAACAGTCGTGCTCAGCTTGTACGGCACAGGGATCCGGCTTCACCCCGGCCTCGATACGATTCAGGTTTCGATCGGCGGTTTGCGCGGCTCGGTGCTGTACGCCGGCCCGCAGGGCCAGTACGTCGGGCTCGACCAGGTCAACGTTATTGTGCCCCGCGAGCTCGCCGGTCGCGGCGTAGTCAATGTGGATCTGTCCGTCGCAGGCGTAGCCGCGAATCGCGTGACCATTGCTGTACAGTAGATCGAGCCTGGAGGGGACATGAGCAAGGTTGTGCTGATCACCGGCGCGAGCACCGGTTTCGGGCGAACGGCTGCCGAGACACTCGCGCGCCGCGGTTACTCCGTCGTTGCGACGATGCGCGACATCGCGGGCCGCAACGCCGCCAATCGCCGCGAGCTCGAGCAGTTCGCCGCCGCCGAACGGCTTCGCCTGAACGTGCTCGAAATGGATGTTACGAGCGATGCCTCGGTCGAGAATGCCGCTCGCGAAACCCTGCGCCTGCACGGTCGTGCCGACGTCGTCATCAACAATGCCGGCCTTGCCAACATCGGAGTTACGGAAGGCTATACGCCCGATCAGTACCGCGAGCTGTTTGAGACCAACGTCTTCGGGGTCGTGCGTGTGAACCGTGCGGTGATTCCCGCCATGCGGCGGCAGCGCGAAGGCCTGCTGCTTCACGTAAGCTCAGGCGCGGGGCGGCTCACCATCCCCTACATGACGCCGTACTGCGCGAGCAAGTTCGCGCTCGAGGCGATCGCCGATGCCTACCGGTTCGAGTTGGCGCCGTTCGGCATTGACTCGGTTATCGTGGAGCCGGGTATCTTCCGGACGGCGATTCACGGCAAGAACTTCCCGCCCGCCGATGTTTCCCGCGCGGCCGAATACGGGAACGCGGAGGATCTCTCCCAGCGCGTCGGACAAACCTTTCAACACGCCATCGCCGCGCCCGATGCGCGCGGAGCCGAAGAAGTCGCGTCCGTCTTCGTGAACCTCATCGAAACGCCTGCGGGGCAGAGGCCTTTACGGACCCTGGTGGGACTACCGATTGACCGGCTTCGCGAGCACAACGACATCTCGGAGGAGCTGCGCGCCATGGTGGCTCACATGTTCCATGTCACCGAGCTGCTCGAGTTCCGCCGAGGCGCTTCGAGCGCCCGCTGAACCGCGCGCGCAAGCCGGTTCGAAATGATCGAGATTCGCCGCCTCACTGAGGCGGATGCCGAAGCGTTCTGGCACCTGCGGCTCTGTGCGCTCGAAACCGCGCCGCACGCCTTCGCCGAATCGGCGGAGGATCATCGGCGCACTATGGTCAGCGAGCTCGCACCACGCCTCGGGCCGGCCGCGGGAGACAGCTTTGTGCTCGGGGCATTCGAAGGCCGCACAATTATCGGCATGGCCGGTTTTTACCGCAACGAACGGCCGAAGCGCTGTCACAAGGGCCTGCTCTGGGGCATGTTCGTCATGCCGTCGCATCGGGGCCGCGGCATCGGCCGGGCGCTGGTGACGAAGCTGCTCGAAACCGCAGCCGCGCTGCCGGGCCTGACGCAGGTACAACTGAGCGTGACCGCGACGCAACCTGGAGCTCGCCGCCTATACGCGAGCCTCGGGTTTCGATCGTTCGGGGTCGAGCCGCGAGCGCTGTTCGTGGATGGCGAATACATCGACGAAGAGCACATGATCTGGACCGTGCCGGTGTAGACTGGTCACAACCGACACGTGTCATCCGTCCAACAGTCGTTCCGGGCCATGTTTCTGGCCGCGGCTTTTCCTGCGTTCGCTGTCGCCGCGAACTGGGTGAAGATCACGTCTCCGCATTTCGAGCTCTACACCACCGCCGGCGAGCGGCGCGGCCGGGAGGCCGTCTCGTACTTCGAGCAGGTCCGGGAACAGTTTCTGCGGCTGCGGTCGGCTCACGCCGCGACAAACCGCGTGCGCATCGTCGCCTTCTCGAATCGCAGAGAGTTCGAAGCCTACCAGCCGAATGAATACGCGGCGGCTTTCTACCTGGGCGGCGAGGGCCGGGACTACATCGTCATGTCGGCGCTGGGCTCAGACAACTTCCCTGTCGCCGTCCACGAGTACACGCACCTGTGGTTGAAACACACCGGAATCGAGCTTCCAGTGTGGCTCAACGAAGGACTGGCGGAGATACATTCGACGCTTCAGCAGTCGGGCAATCGCGTCGGCATGGGACACCCGATCAGCGGGCGTCTCTATGTGCTGCGGGACCAGAAATGGCTGCCGCTGGCGCGCGTGATCGCGGTTCGCCACGGTGATCCTGAATACAGCGAAAAGGATCGCGCGGGCGTGTTCTATGCGGAGAGTTGGCTGCTCGCCCACATGCTTTATCTTTCGAACGACCTCCGCCCGAAGTGGAACGATTTCGTCCGCGCGCTGCTCGAAAATGGCTCGAGCGAACACGCGTTTCGCGTTGCGTACGGCAAGTCGGTGGAGGAAATGGAAAAGGCGCTTCGCCGCTACGCCGGCGCTAACAGCATGAACGCGATGTTTTTCCCCGGGCGGCTGGAAAAGCCGTCGGAAGCACCCGTTGTGACACCGGCGACGGCGCTCGAGTCGGGTGTGGTGCTGGCTGAACTGCTCGGATTCATGCAGCGGTATGAACCGGCCGAACGCATCTTTGACGAACTCGCACAGCAGTACCCGCAGGAGCCGCGGCTCTTCGAATCGCGGGGACTTATCGCGTGGCAGAACCGGCAGGTCGATGCGGCGAAGAAGCACTATGCGCGCGCGCTCGAGCTGAAATCGAGCAATGCGAGGATGCTCATCGATTACGGGAAGCTCGTATACGGCGAGGATCCGGAGAAGGCAGCGGTGGCGCTCGAGCGCGCCGCGGAGCTCGATGGGACGCAGCGCGAAGCGCACGAGATGCTGGGAGTCCTGCTGTTCAACAAGCGGGATTTCGCGGGCGCTGTGAAGCACCTGCTCGCGCTCAAAGAGATCAAGCCGGATCGGGCGTTTCAAACCTTCAGCATGCTTGCCTGGGCGCAGTATGAGACCGGGAACAAGGAAGGCGCCAGGCTGAACGCGGAGCGAGCGCGCAAGTACGCGCGGGGAGCGGTCGAAGTTGATCGCGCGGACGAGCTCGTGCGCTTCGTCAGCGACACGCCGCGCCCGCAGGCGGCGGCGCTGCCGGTGCCGGGGGGTACCGAGCCGGCCGAGGAATCGGTGGCGGCTCCGGCGCTGCAGCGCAGCGAGCCGCGTCCTCCCGGATCCGCTGAGCCGCGCGTTCACCATCAGGAGCCGCGGGAGTCATTCTCGGGAGTGCTGCACCAGCTCGACTGCCTGGGAGTGGCGGCGCGCATTCACGTAAGCTCCGGACAGCGCCGGCTCACGTTCCTGATCAGGGATCCGGGTCAGGTGCTCATCCGGACTGCTGACGGAGGGGCAACCATGGACTTCACCTGCGGGCCGCAGAAGCCACGGCGGGTCACCGTCGAGTACGCGCCGATCACGGACGCGAAGCTCGGGACGGCAGGCGTTGTGCGCGCTCTCGAGTTTCCACAGAACTGAGCTGCGACGCGCTTTGCCGCGCGCGGCGGGCGTATAATACATAACCGCCAACTCTTGTGGAGGGGTTCTATGAAGCGACTGTCCTTCATGCTGTCGGTCCTGCTGATCGCCGCCGTTGCCGCGCCCGCGCAGCGGCATAAGCTGACGAGCATCAACGCGGAAACACCCGAAGGCCAGCTGCTTCAGAGCATCGGCACCGAGCAGGATCCGGCGAAGAAGCTCGAGCTGATGGAGAAGTTCGCGGCGCAGTATCCGAAACACGAAGCCGCGGGCTGGGTGCTCTCGCAGATGCAGCAGGCCTACATCAACAGCGGCAACATCGACAAGGCGCTGAGCACAGGCGAGGCGCTGCTCGCCATGGACCCCGACGATACCGATACCGCCTACGCGAACCTCAAGGCTGCGGAAAAGAAGCAGGACCCGGACGCAATCCTGAAGTGGTCCACGGCGACTTCGAATGCAGCCCGCAAGACTGCAGGCGGCAGCAAGCCGGCCGACATGGATGAGGCCACCTGGAAGCAGATGGTCGATTACGCGAAGCAGGTGGACACCTACACCGAGTACGCGCTGTCGGCAGCGGTGCTCCAGACCAGCGATCCCAACAAGATTGTGATGCTCACCGAAGCGCTCGAGCAGCGGAATCCGAACAGCCAGTACCTCGCGCAGGCACTGAGCAAATTCGCCGCGGCGGCCCGGCAGGCGAATCAGCTCGACAAGGCGACAGCCCTGGGGGATCGCGCGCTCGCCCGTAACCAGACCAATGACGACCTGCTGTTGCTGATGGCCGACACCGCGCTCAACCGCAAGCAGCCCGACAGGGTGATCGTCTACACGACGAAGCTGATCGAGCTGTCCAGCTCGCAGACGAAGCCTCAGGGCATCTCCGATGCGGACTGGCAGAAGAAGCGCGACACCACGCTTGGACTCGCCTACTGGATGCAGGGGATCACGTTGGCCGGGCAGAACAAATTCGCGCAGGCGGACAAATCCCTTCGCGCCGCGCTCCCGTTGATCCA